>NZ_JBEZFH010000196.1:0-14501 GCF_040649355.1 Sphaerisporangium sp. NPDC049002
GCCGCAGCGGGCCGCCGCAGGTGCCGTGGCTGGAGCCCGACGTGTGCGACCATCTGGCGGCGCTGCGCACCGCGGGCGTCCAGGCCGTGGTGCTGGTGCCCATCGGGTTCGTCTCCGACCACATGGAGGTCGTCTACGACCTCGACACCGAGGCCGCGGGCGTCGCGCGCGAGCTGGGCATGCACCTCACCAGGGCCGCCACGGCGGGCACCCATCCGCGGTTCGTGTCCATGGTCCGCGAGTTGCTCGACGAGCCGGAGCCTGTGCTGCCCTGCGCCTCCGCCACCTGCTGCCCCGCGCCCCGCCGCCCTCAGGCGTAGGCGCGGCCGTTCTCAGGCGTAGGCGCGGGCGTAGGAGGCGGCGATGCCGAGCACCTTGTTCACGTAGTCCCACGAGTGGTTGTAGCGGTAGACCGCCGAACGGAGCTTCGCGCCGCCGAGGCCGGCGCCGTTGGCGCACAGGTAGCGCGCGGCGGACGGCACCGCGTCGTACGGGCTCCAGATGTCGGACTTGCCGTCCCCGTCCCCATCGACCCCGTAGGCCTTCCAGGTGGCCGGCATGAACTGCATCGGGCCGAGCGCGCCCGCCGACGAGGGACCGTTGTTGCGCCCGTGGCCGCTCTCGACCTGCCCGATCGCCGCGAGCACGGTCCAGGAGAGGCCGGGGCAGACGCCAGCCGAGAGCTTGTAGAGGTCGAGGTAGCTGCCGGGCCGTCCGACCAGGGAGGTGCCCGGCCGCCCGGCCGCGGAGGGCAGGGTCGTGCCCGGCCGGTCCGCCTGCTCGGCCGGGGTCGGCGCGCGGCGCGCGCCGATCACCACGACCTGCGCTCCAGGGCCCAGCAGCCGCTTGACGCGCGAGCCCACGGAGGCCGCCTTGCTCGCGGGGGTGTGGACGAGGACGGCCACGCCGGGGACCAGGCCGAGACCCCGGCCGACCTCCTTGGTGACCAGCCCGTCGACGCCCGGCAGGCCGAACGGCGCGGACGCGGCCACCCGGAGCCGTGAGCCGGCGCCCGCCTCGTACTCGCCGCCGAGCTGCAGCCTGTAGCGCCCGGCGGTACCGGACTCGGCGATGAACTCGCCGCGCGCCAGCGCGTCCCACACCTCGGGCCGGCCGGCGACGGCCTTGGGCGCCCACGGGCGGTACTCCGCCGGGTCGACGGCGAGGAGGTTCAGCGTGGCGGCGGAGAATCGGACCGCTCCACCGTCGGCCACGGCCACCTTGGTCACGCCTTCCAGGGCGGCGATCTCGCGCAGCGCCGCCTCGCTGACCCGCTCGCGCGCGACGGCGATCAGCCGGGGCGGGGTGGGGGCCGTGGGGGCGTCCGCATCGGGGGAAGGCGCCCGCGACGGAGAGGGGGACGGGGCCGAGGCCAGGACCGGGAACGGGGCCACCGGGGCGTCGAGGTCGCGGACGTCCGCCAGAGGTATGCCCGCCGCGCCTGACGGCTCACCGGCCGATTCGTGGAGGATCAGTAACGTGCTGCCGGTCACCGCGCCGAGGGCGGTGAGGACGGCGAGCCCCGCTACGACGGCGCGCGGCGGCACGAGCCGGGGACGAAGGGACACCTGACCCAGGTTAAGCCCGCGAATCCTGTTTCGTGTACGTTGCCGAAAAGTCACTTGCCGCATCCACGAATGGTGCGCAAAGGTACAAAGGGACAGTTCAGACGCGCACCGGAGGTGCGCGAAAGGGGCGAGATCGTGGTCGGGCCGTATCGAGGGCTCTTCAGCATGCCCGGGACCAAAGGCTTCGTCATCGCGGGTTTCGTCGGGCGTATGCCGATGTCGATGCTCGGGATCGGCATCGTCCTTCTCATCTCGGCCCTCACCGGCTCCTACGCGACCGCCGGAGCGATCTCGGCGACCGTCGCCGTCGCCTACGCGGTCGCCGCCCCACTCTCGGGACGGCTGGTGGACAGGTTAGGCCAGTCAAGGGTACTCATCCCGTTCGTCATCCTGCACGGCGCCGCGCTGGTCACGATGATGCTCTGCGCCGAGTACGGGGCCCCCGTCTGGACGCTGTTCGCCACTGCGGTGGTCGTCGGGGGAGCCGCCACCTCGCTCGGCTCGATGGTCCGCGCGCGCTGGTCCCACCTGCTGGGCGGGTCGGCCCGGCTGCACACGGCGTTCTCCTTCGAGTCCGTGGCCGACGAGGTGATCTTCGTCGCCGGTCCCGCGCTGGTGACCGTCCTCACGACCCTGGTCAACCTGTACGCCGGGCTGATCCTCGCGCTCGTCTGCACCGTCATCGGCACCGTGGCCTTCGCGATCCAGCGGCGGACCGAGCCTCCCGCGCGGCCGGGCGCGTCGCAGTCGGGCAGCCCGATCACGATCCCGGGCGTCGCGCTGCTGTCGTGCGTGTTCCTGGCGATGGGCGCGGTGTTCGGCTCGGTCGACCTGATCACGGTGGCGTTCGCGGAGGACAACGGGGCCAAGGCCGCCTCGGGGCTGCTGCTCGGGTCCTTCGCGGGCGGGAGCATGGTGTCCGGCCTCTGGTACGGCTTCCGCCGGTGGCGGATCTCGCTGCGGCACCGGTTCGTCCGGGGCCTCGGGGTGTTCGCCGTCGGGCTTACCCCGATCCTGCTCATCGGTGACACAAGGATCATGGCCATCGCGCTGTTCTTCGCCGGCCTGGCCATCTCGCCGACGATCATCACGGGCTACGCGCTCATCGAGCGGCTGGTGCCCGCGCACCTGCTGACCGAGGGAATGTCCTGGATCTCCACCGCCATAGGGTTCGGCGTCGCCATCGGCGCGTGGGCCGGCGGGCGGCTGACCGACTCGTTCGGCGCGTCCAACTCCTACGCCTTCTCCTTCGTCGCCGCGCTGCTTGCCGTGGTCATCGGCGTCGGCGGCAACACCCTGCTCCGCACTCCGGAGATCGGCTCGGCGGAGGCCCGATCCACGACGGCGTGATCCGCGTTACGTGAGCTTTATTCATGTCTCTGGTCAGACGCCCGGTTGGTGGTTATCGTGCTCCTCCATGAACGCCGTCTTCCGGAACTGGGCGGGCAACCAGTCCATCACGCCCGCCGAGGTACGCTCCCCCGCCTCCGCCGAGGAGGTGGCGCGAGCCGTACGCGACGCCGCCGCGCGGGGGCTTCGCGTGCGCATGGCGGGCACCGGGCACTCCTTCACCGGGGTGGCCCTCACGGACGGCATCCTGCTGCGGCCGGACGCGCTGACCGGCGTCCAGGAGGCGGGCGAGGGCCGGGTGCGGGTCGCCGCGGGCACGCCGCTGCGCGTGCTCAACGAGGAGCTCGACCGGCGCGGGCTGGCGCTCGCCAACATGGGCGACATTACCGACCAGACCGTGGCGGGCGCGATCCAGACCGGCACCCACGGCACCGGTCGTGAGATCGGCGGGCTCGCCGACCAGGTCACCGAGCTGGAGATGGTCCTCGCCGACGGGTCGGTCGCCACGGTGTCGGAAGGCGACCTGTTCGACGCCGCCCGGGTGGGCCTCGGCGCCCTCGGCATCCTCACGGCCGTGACCTTCAGGGTCGAGCCGTCGTTCCTGCTGCGCAGCGACAAGCGGCCGATGACGCTCAGCGAGATCCTCTCGTCCTTGGACGAGATCACGGGCGCGAACGAGCACCTGGACTTCTTCTGGCTGCCGCACACCGACACCTGCCTGACCAAGCGCAACAACCGGGCGGCGGGCCCCGCCGCGCCGCCGGGCGCCTTCAGGCACTGGCTCGACAACGTCTTCATGGAGAACACCCTCTTCGGCGCCCTGTGCGGGGTCGGACGGCGGTTTCCCGGGGCGATCCCCACGCTGAACGGGCTCTCCGCGAGCGCGCTGACCTCCTCCACCTTCACCGACAAGTCGTACAAGGTCTTCACCAGCGTGCGGAACGTGAGGTTCCTGGAGATGGAGTACGCCGTCCCGCGCGAGCGCCTGGGCCAGGCGCTGCGCGAGACCCGCGACCTGCTCGACCTGAAGGACTGGGGGATCACGTTCCCGATCGAGGTGCGGGTCACCCCGGCGAGCGACGCGTGGCTGTCCACCGCGTACGGCAGGGAGTCGGCCTACATCGCCTGCCACGTCTACCGGCCCACGCCCAACCCGGCCTACTTCGAAGGGGTCGAGGAGATCATGACCCGCCTGTCCGGACGGCCGCACTGGGGCAAGCTGCACACCCGCGACGCGGCCTACCTGTCGACCGTCTACCCCCGGTTCGACGACTTCGTGGCGCTGCGCGACGAACTGGACCCCCGCCGCCTGTTCTCCAACGACTACTTGGACGTGGTGCTGGGCTGAACGGACGGCCGGCCGTCCCCCTGGTCCTCCGTGCCCGAGTCCGGGGCCGGCGGGACGCTCCCGTCAGGAGACGCCGAGGACGAGGGGGCGGAGGGCCGCCCGGTCTCCGCCGTGGTGGGCCCGGCCTCCCGGGACGTACCGGGCGACGCCTTCGGGGAAGGGCTCGCGCCGGAGACGCCCTCCGAGGCCGAGGGGGTGGGCGCGACGGGTTCCGAATCGTCCACCTGGCCGCCCCAGCTCGTCCCCGACCCGCTCCGGCCGTGGACCGTGGCGGCGAGGGGCCTGCCGCTGAGCAGCTCGAACGCCAGGATCCCGCCCATGCTCAGCGCGAAGGTGGCGACCGTCGCGACGACCAGCGTGACCCAGAGCGGGCCCGGCACGCCCTCTCGCCGCAGCGGGGGCGCCTGCGCCGCGCCGGCGCCCAGCGGAGCGGGGTCGCGGACGGTGGGCGGCAGCTCCGGAGGGCCGTGGTCGCGGACCGTGGCGTGGGCCGCCGTCGCCAGGCCGTTCTCACCCGGACGGGCGAGGGCCGACTCCTCCGCCTCCTCCCGCAGCGCCTGTGCCTCCTGCTGCCCGGTGATGAGCCCGTGCGCCTCCTTGAGTCGGTCGCGGGTCCGCTTGAGGTAGTGCGTGTAGACGGCGTTTCCGACCGTGGTCGCCGCGCTCGCGACGGCGGCGCCGATGATCGTGCCGGTGACTCCGAGGAACGACGCCGCGACGGCCGCCGTGGCCGCCGCGAGGGCGCTGCCCGCGATCTGCGGAGCGCTGAGGTCCAAGCCTTCCTTGCCGCCCATCCCTGAGATCAGTCCCTTCCGGTGGTGGCGGTGGTCCGGCACGTTCTGGGGGCGTCCCGCCATCCCCTTGTGCCGCCACGTGGCAGGCGGAACGGGACGCTGCCTCATGCCTTCTATCCGGGATGCGGGTGTATGAACATCTTTTACGGTTTCCCCCGGTGGGAGGCGTTCAGCCTGCGCGGCCGTACGCCGATAAAGATCATTTCTGGACGCCGCCCGTCTCCCGGCGCCGTCCCACGGGCTTCGCGCGGGACCGTCGTGATGTCGCAGGTCCGGGGCTTTCTCATGCCTGTTGGGCGAAGTCGAAGGCGGCGACGGGCGCGATTCGCGAGAATCCGTGCAGGACGCCTAACCCGTTTGCTGCATATCGAGCAGCCGATAGATAGGGTGAAAGCGACATATATAACCGCCCTCATCGCTTCCCGTGCCTCTGAGGAAGGCGATGTTCGGACATGCCGGGTACGGTGCTGGCAGGTAACCGGCTCACGCGAGAGACTCAAGGGTCCGGGGGAAGATTGAGCACGACGACGAAGGGACTCGCATGCAGGAGCTCCGACTCGTCGCGGTGAGCGAGGACGGAACATACCTTGTGCTGGCCACGGCCGGCAGAGGTACACGGTTCACGCTTCCCGTCGACGAACGGCTCCGAGCGGCGGTCCGCGGCAACTTCTCCCGTCTCGGCCAGTACGAGATCGAAGTGGAGAGTCCGTTGCGCCCCAAGGAGATCCAGGCCCGCATACGTGCGGGGGAGACCGCGGAGGAGATCGCCGCCACCGCAGGCATCCCCGTGGAGCGTGTCCGCTGGTTCGAGGGACCCGTCCTGCAGGAACGCGAGTACACCGCGCAACAGGCGCAGCGTGTCGCCGTGCGCCTGCCCGGGGAGTCCACTCCGGGGCCGACCCTCGGTGAGCTGGTGACCGAGCGGCTGAGCCGCCGCGGCGTCCCCAGCGACGAGATCGACTGGGACTCGTGCAAGCGTGACGACGGCCTCTGGCGCATCAAGCTGGGCTTCGTGTGGAACGGTCACACGCGCAGCGCCGAGTGGCTGTTCGACCTCCGGCGCCGTCACGTCACGCCGCACGACGACGAGGCGATGCGCCTGTCCGCGGCCGAGTACGTCGAGCCCGCCGAGAACGCCACGGTGACGCCGTTCGTGCCCCGGCTCGCCGCCAAGCTCGCCCCCGTGCCGGCGATCCCCGTCGAGGCGCCCACGAGCCTGCCCGGCGTCGTACGGCACGACCACGCCGCGCGCGGCCACCACGAGCCCGCGCGTCCCGACCTTCCCGATCTCCGCGACCACGACCACCCCGAACCCGCCGGCCCCGCCGCCTTCCACCAGGACCCGGCCCCCCGCCAGGAACCGGCCGCCTTCCACCAGGACCCGGCCCCCCGCCAGGAGACCGCCGCCTTCCGCCAGGAGCCGACGCCGCTCCGCGCGGCCGAGTACGCTCCGGACGCCAGGTCTTCCGCCGAGCCCGCGCAGGGTCCGGCGACCACGCCTGTGCAGGAGCGCGCGCCCCGGCCCACGTTCGAGCCCGCCGTCCAGCAGTCCTTCGAACGCCACCCCCAGCCCACCTTCGAACCGGCCGCCCACCACTCCCCCGAACCGGCGGCCCACCACGCCGCCGAGCCGGCCGCGTCACGGCAGTCCGAACCCGCGGACCGTGAGACCGCCGAACCTCCGGCCCGTCAGGCCGCCGAGGCCACGGCACCGCAGGCCGCCGCGCCGCGCGCGAGCGAGCCCGCCGCGCCGGTGGTCACCGAGCCCGGCGACGCCCGCTCGGCCACCGGCGGGACACGTGAGTACGAGCGGTCCGCCGACGCCTCCGCCCCCACCGATCCCGCCGTTCCCGCGACGGCGGAGCCCGCCGCCCGTCCCGCTTCCGCCGAGGCGCGAGAGCCCGAGGCCGGCAAGGCACCGGCACCCGAATCCCAGGTCACGGTGGCTACCGCCCCCGAGGTCCAGGCGAAGGGGGCACCGGCGCCCGAGCCCGCGACAGAGCCAGCGACAGAGCGCGCGACAGAGGCCGCGACGGCTCCTGCGGCCCAGGCCGACGCCCGGGTCGCCGATGGCCCCGTCGCGGAGCCTCAGGCACAGGTGATCCCGGCCCCGGCCGCCAAGCCCGCCGCCCCCCAGGCGGCTAAGGCCCCAGCGCCCGACCCCCGGGTCACGCCGACTCCGGCAGCCGAATCCGGGACGAACGCCGCGTCCGCCGCCGGGACCCAGGCCACGCAGCCCGACCCCGAGGTCGCACGACCGGCGGCCGAGACTCAGGCCGCAGCGGTCCCGAACGCGCCCGCGAGCGAAGGCACGCCGGCCCGCCAGGCTCCCGCCGCCTCTGACAGGAAGCCGGGGCGGCCCGTGCCGGCGCCTCCTGCCGCGCGTCCCACCCCGGCCCCTTCCCCCAAGAAGGCTCCGGCCGCCGCCAAGAAGGCCGAAGAGGCCGAGGAGGCACCGGTCGCCGTGCCCGCCGCCCGTACCAGCGAAGAGGTAGCGGACCGGCCCGCCGCGGCCACCGAGCCGCAGAAGGCGGACCAGCCCGAGAAGCCTGAGAAGCCTGAGAAGGAGGTCAAGGCCGCCGAGCCTCCGGCCGTTCCTCCGCAGGCGCCCAAGCCGGCCCGACCGGCGCGTAAGGGGGGTCGTGGCCGCCGCGCCTCGGTCCCCACCTGGGACGAGATCATGTTCGGAGCCCGCCGCCAGGACTGACGCATGGCAGGACGAACAAGCACCCGGCCCGGCCGCGCGACCGTACGCGCGGCCGGGCCGAGAACAATCCATGATCCCCCCGCGTGACCCTCCAACCGACCTCGAACCGGACGATCGTGCGGCCCGGCCTAGCCCACGCCGGTGCCGTTCGTGCCGGTGGTGAAGGGGGCGAGCCATTCGGGGGTGACCTCGGCGGCGAAACGGACGCCCTGTTCCTCGCCCGTGTCGATCGCCGCGTAACCGCCGCTGCCCGCGCCGACCCCCGCGATCACGGTGAGCACTCCCGAGCGCCGCTGGAACCACGTCTGGCGGACCGTCCAGCCGACCACGGCCCGGCGCTCCACCACCGCCTGCGACCGAGGCAGGGAGCCCGAACGGACCGACAGCCGCGCGCCGTCGTAGGCGTGACCGAGGGAGTGGTAGCGGTCGAGGCCGAGCGGAACGCCGAGAGCCGCCACGACCAGCGCGAGCACGCCGATCCAGGACCAGCCGAGCAGGAAGGCGGCGACGGAGACGGCGACCCCCGGGGCGACGGCGCGGAAGAGCCTTCTCTGCCGTGCCTTCGGAGGGTGCGGCCGTAACTCGGCCTCCATCGGGCCGACCGCCTCGGCGGCGATCTTCATGGCGAAGCCTCGCGGTACGACGGGCAGCAACTGACCCCTCGTACGCGAGTCGCCGAGGCCGGTGACGATCGCCCACAGCCGCACGACCCGTGCCCGGCGCTCCAGGAGCCCCTGGGCGATCTCGTAGCCCCTGATCCTGCGGTGTTCGAGCGCCACGCTGCGCCGCGTGACCAGTCCTCGCTCGGCGACCAGGGAGGAGCCGCGGCGGCGGAGCGTGAAGTTCCAGTTGAAGACGGCGTACATGACGCCGCCCGCCACGGGCATGGCCATCACCAGCAGGAGCCCGGCAAGGACCAGCAGGATCGGCCGGTCCCACAGCCACTCGCCCAAGGTGATCGCGACACGTTCGCTGACGCCGAACTCGCTGCCCCACTGGAACGCCAGCCCGACCGCACCACCCAGCAGGGCGAACGGTGTGAGCAGGAAGGCTCCCGACAGCGGCCCGTACAGGAGCCAGTACCACGGCACCCGCACGTAGACCCGCTCCTCCACGGCGGCGCTGCTGGTGGTGGTATGCGTGGCGGAGGAGGCGGGCCCGGCCCCGGCTCCCGCCGTCTCGGCGTGACCCTCCTGCCGGACGTTTCCGGTGCGGCGGAGGAGGATGTGCCGCAACCGCTCGGCCTCGGGGAGCGGAACGCCGTCCAGCTCGCCTTCCTGCTTGCCGCCGCCGCTCGCTCCGGTGTCGATGCGGATGACGGCGAGGCTGAAGAGCCGGTGGAGGGGCGGTGTCGTGACGTCCACACCCCTGACGCGTTCGAGGGGGATGGTCCTGACCGAACGGCTGACCAGCGACCGGGTCAGCTCCAGCCGGTCGCCCACGATCTGGTAGGTGAACGTGGCCCAGCGCACCGCGGCGTACCCGACCGAGCCCACGACCGCCAGCATCGCCCACACGAACGACGACAGCGAGAAGCCGCCCACGAACAGCACACCCACCAGGGGCAGGACCAGCGAGGGAAGCATGCGCACCGGGTCGATCAGCAGCACGAGCGGGCTGAGCCGCGACGGCGCGACCGCCCCGCTCCCGAAGGCTCCGGACGGCCCTCCTCCCACCGGCCCACCCTCCGGCGGACCTTCTCCCGCGGACCCGCTTCCTGAGACTCCGGACGGCTCTCGTCCCACCGGCCCACTTCCTGAGACCCCGGACGAACCTTCTCCCGCAGGCCCACTCCCCCAGGCGGCGGGGAGCCCTTCTCCCGCCGGTCCAGCGGGAGCGCCGGAGTCCTCGGTCATGTCGCGTCGTCCCTGAGCTCGTGGGCCCGGTGGGCGAGGTCTTCGGCCAGGCGCGCGGCCACGCCGACGTCCAGGCCCTTGATCGAGGAGGACCCGGCGTACGAGGCCGTGCGGATCTCCACCGTGGCGAGGCCGAGGAGACGCTCGAACCAGCCCTGCTCCTTGTCGACCGTCTGGATGCGGCTTACAGGGATGAAGACCCACTGCCGGCTCAGCCAACCCGAGCGCGCGTAGACGACGTCTCCCGAGAGCTCCCAGCGGTGGACGGCATAGCGCCACAGCGGCTCGATGACCACGAACGGAAGCTCCACGACGGCTATCGCTCCCGGCAGCCACCAGATGTTCCCCGAGAGCCAGGAGGGCACCCATGACCAGCCGGACCCGTCGATCCACGAAGCCACCAGGGCCGACCCTCCGACCAGCAGGAGGAAACCGATCAGCGCCTCCAGCAGCCACAGTGTGATCGCGCGGCGCGATACCCGGTGGGCGGGGTCACGCAGGGGAGCAGGCACGCCCCCAGCCTAACTAGATCGCCACCCCCACCATCACCGCCATCGATCCGATTCCACTCCCCCGGGGTGGCCGGTGTCAGCGGTTTGTCAGTGGACGGGCGGGCTTCGGGAGGCGGCCTCAAAGAAATGTCAGTGGCGTAAGCCACACTCGGAGCCAGTCACTCGGACCGCGAGCCGAGCGTGACCCCAGCCCGTTAACTGAGGAGTCGAAGCTATGCGATATGCGGTCCAGGCTGAAGGTCTGGTGAAGCACTACGGCGAGACGCGCGCCCTCGACGGTGTCGATCTCGTCGTCCCCGAGGGGCGCCTGCTCGGAGTTCTCGGGCCGAACGGGGCGGGGAAGACCACCGCTGTGCGGATCCTCGCCACCCTGCTCCGGCCCGACGGCGGCCGCGCGACCGTCGGAGGTTTCGACGTCGCCAAGGACGCCCACAGGGTGCGCTCGCTGATCGGCCTCACCGGGCAGTACGCCGCGGTCGACGAGACGCTCACCGGCGTTGAGAACCTCGTGATGATCGGCCGGCTGCTCGGCCTGTCCCGTCCCGCGTCCAGGCAGCGGGCGAGCGAGCTGCTGTCGCGGTTCGACCTGACCGACGCCGGAGGCCGAGCCGCCAAGACGTTCTCAGGCGGCATGCGCCGCAGGCTCGACCTCGCGGCGAGCCTGGTCGGGAGGCCGCAGGTCCTGTTCCTCGACGAGCCGACGACCGGTCTCGACCCGCGCAGCCGCACCGACCTGTGGGACGTCGTGCGCGGCCTGATGGCCGACGGCGTCACCGTGCTCCTCACCACGCAGTATCTCCAGGAGGCCGACGAGCTGGCCGACGACATCGTGGTGTTCGACCACGGCCGGGTCATCGCCTCGGGCACCTCCGACGAGCTGAAGGCCACCACGGGCGCCCAGGTGCTCCAGGTGCGGCCCATGCGCGCCGACCATCTCGATCTGGTGGGCGACGTCATCACCGACGTCATCGGCGACCGCCCCGACCTGACCGGCGGCCAGGCAACGGTCAACATCAAGGATCCCACGGGGGTCCCCGCGATCGTGCGCCGCCTCGACGACCTCGGGGTGGTGGCGGCCGAGCTGAGCCTGCGCAAGTCCAGCCTCGACGAGGTGTTCCTGGCCCTCACCGGCCACCGCGCCGAAGACCAGACCTCCGTGGAGGAGACCAAGGAGAAGGAGGAGGTGCCCGCATGACCACGCTGACCGCGCCCGCGCCCGCCATCCCGGGCCGCATCGGCCCCGCCACCGCGCTGCGGCACACCATGACGCTCGCCTGGCGGAGCCTGGTGCAGATCAAGCACAACCCGATGGAGCTGCTCGACCTGTCGGTGCAGCCCATCATGTTCCTGCTGCTGTTCACCTACGTCTTCGGCGGCGCGATCTCCGGGTCCACCACCGACTACCTGCAGTTCTCGCTGCCCGGCCTGGTCGTGCAGAACATGCTGTTCGCCACGCTGACGACGGCCATCGGGTTGAGCACCGACATCACCAAGGGAGTGTTCGACCGGCTGCGCAGCCTTCCGATCGCCCGCTCCGCGCCGCTCGCCGGCCGCATCGTCGCCGACACGCTGAAGCAGGTGTGGGCCTTCGCCCTGTTCGTCGGCCTCGGCGCCGTGCTCGGCTTCCGGATCCACACCGGGGTCGCCGGGGTGGTGGGCGCGCTCGCGCTGCTGCTGGGATTCGCCCTGGCGATGTCCTGGCTGTCGGTGCTCATCGGCCTCATCGCCTCCGAGCCCGAGAAGGTGCAGATCATCGCGTTCTCGGTGATGATGCCGCTCACCTTCACCTCCAACGCCTTCGTCCCCACCAACACGTTGCCCGGGTGGCTGCAGAAGTGGGTGGACGTCAACCCGGTCACCCATCTGGCCGACGCCGTCCGAGGCCTTCTCAGCGGGGGTCCGGTCGCGAGCCACGCGACGATCTCGCTGATCTGGGCCCTCGGCATCGCCCTGGTCTTCGCCCCCCTGTCCCTGCGCGCCTTCCGCTCCCGCGGCTGAGACATTCGCAAGTGGAGCGTCGAGCGGCCGTGTTCGACGTACCGGGAGTACTCCTCCCGGGCCGAGCGCGGCCGTCGTCGCTTCGGTGAGCCGCACATGGTCGCAGCCGATCGGGTCCTCGATCCCCCGGACGCGGGACGCGGCGCCCAGCCAGCGCGTCCCTGAACGTGCCGGCGGCCTCGGCGGCGTCGCCGTGTGCGAGGGCCGTACGGCCGGCGGTGACGAGCCCGGCGAAGCGGTGGGCGTCGACCTGATCCGGAGATATAACCAACCGGTAACCTGACGTCTCCGCGATCACCAGCCCCCGGCCCAGAGTCGCGCGGAGACGGGAGACCAGAGCCTGCAGCGCGTTGCCGACCGCGCTCGGCGGATCGGTCTCCCACACCCCCGAGACCAGGACGTCGAAAGGCACCGTTCGTCCGGGGCTGAGCAGCAGCAACGCGAGGAGCGCTCGCAGCCTTCTGCCGCCGATCTCAAGGCGTGCGCCGTCGCGACGGACTTCCAGCGGGCCGAGCACGCCGAAGCTCACGCGCGTGTCCGACTTCGCGCCATCCATGCCTCGATTGTGGCCGATTAACGGACTTCCCGGCGCCGCTCATTCGGGCGATGGGGTCAGCGCACCCCTCAGATCCGCGTAGCATCAGCGGGCATGGGGCAGCCGAGAAAGTCCGTGCGCGTTGGGCGCACGGGACGCAGCGGACTCATCGCCGCGGCCGCGGCGGCCGTCGCGGTGGCGTCGGCGGGCTGCGGCATCGTGGGCGTCGGTTCACAGGCCGAGAGGCCGCTGGACGGGCTCAGCGTTTCCAGCCCCCGGTTCCGTGACGGGGCGCCCCTCCCCGCCGAGTACTCCTGCACGGGAAAGGTCGGGAACCCGCCCCTGAGGTGGTCGGGCGTGCCGCAGAAGGAGACCAGGTCGATCGCCTTGGTGATCGACGCGAACAACGCGCAGGGTGAGGCGGAGGTGCACTGGGTGCTGTTCGACATCGACCCTCTCACCACCGAGCTCGCGCAGAACAGCGTGCCCAGAGGCGCCGTGCAGGGCATGACGTCGAGCGGCAAGGCGGGCTACTCGCCCCCGTGCCGGCCCGATGACACCTATCGTTTCAGTGTCTACGCGCTCGACACCAAGATCGAGCGCAAGGAGGGCGCCGCTCTCCGCGAGACTCTGGAGGACATCGCCCGGCACACGATCGCCCGGGGACGCCTCTCGGCGGCCCACATCGAGTGACATGCTGAGCACCAGAGGTAGTTATGGATACCAGTTCTTCTCGTAGGGTGTGACAACGGTCATAGTGGTCGGACAGAATCAGATGCAATCCCGGAGCGCAGGTGGACAACGGGGGAAGGTCGCGTCGATGGCCGCGCGATCTCACCAGCGCCACTGGAAGGCCATGGCCATGAAGGTGGTGCAATGATCGCGGTCATTTTTGGCCTCGTCGCCGTCGTGCTACTCGTCCTGGTGGTCGTGGCACTCGGCATGCGGTCGATGAACCGCCGGGAGAGCAACCTGCCTCCTGAGCGGCTGCGCAAGATGGCCGAGCAGGCGGAGGATCCGACCGCCAAACGCCCCGGGCGTCCCGCCGAGGAGACGTTCTTCGAGAGCTTCCCCGAGGGCTTTGACGCCTTCCAGGAGCCCGAGCGGGCGACCGCACGCCTGCGCCCGGGCAACGGAAGGCCCGCCTCCCGTCCCGCAGGGCGCCCCGGCGGCCGTCCGGCTCCCCGTGGCAAGCAGGCAGCCTCCTCCCGTGGCCGCCGCGGCGTCGACGAGTGGGGCGACGCCGACGACTACGACGACGACTACTGGAGCCGCGTCCGCGCCGACGACGGCGCCTTCGGTGGCACCATCGCGGCTCGCATGGGAGCGAGCCGCCCCGACGTCTCCTCTCCGTCCAACTCCGCGCCCTCTTCCGCCAAGGCCGCCGCCCCCAAGGACCCCAAGGAGAAGGAAGAGGGCGTCGACGCGAACGCCGCCACCGTCCAGGCTCCCCTTCCCGCCCGGCCGGCCGGCCTCGCCGACCTGGTGGAACCCTCGCGGAACACCACGCCCGCCGCCGCGGCGTCCGATCGCACCGTCACCTTCTCCGCCCCCGTTCCCCAGACGCCCGCCGCGTCGACGGCTGACGTGCTCGGCGCGATCGGCGCCCCGCAGCCGTCCTCCCGCAGCCGTCGCGGCTCCCGGCCCGACCCCGCCGACCCACTGGGCGTCGCCGACTCGCGCGCCAAGCCCCGCCGTCGCTCCGACGCGGGCGCCGACCCGGCCCGCACCGCCCCCGGCCGCGGCGCCGAGTCCCGGCGCACCGACACCAGGCGCGGCGGCTCCGGCAGGAGCGCCGAGCCCGGACGTGCCGACACCGGCCGCCCCGCCACC
>NZ_JBEZFH010000197.1:0-14437 GCF_040649355.1 Sphaerisporangium sp. NPDC049002
GGCCACCGGCTGCTGGCGCACGACGACCCAGTCGCCGTCGGCGATCGCCGCGTCGATCATGGAGTCACCGGCGACCTGGAGCAGGAACAGCGTGCGGGGCCGCCGGAGATCGGCCGGGCAGCCGAAAAGCCACCGCCGGTGGCTCTCGTCGGTGGCTTCGCGGGTGGGACGGAAGGCCGGTCAGGCCGAGGGCAGGGACATCACCATGAGGGGCGCGCCGGAGGGCTCCCGGGAGCCGGCCGCAGGTTCGATGGTCACGCCGATCTCGGTGGCGTCGCCGAGGTCGCCAAGGATGATCGGAGGGGTACGCCCGGAGGCGTCCGGCCGGGTCAGCCGGTCGGGAAGCGCGCCGCCGGGGCCGATGCGCCAGAGCTGGTAGGTCTCGCTCTCGGGCAGGGCCGCGAGCCCGGTGGAGAAGAACACCACCTTGCCCTGGGAACGGGACATCACGACCGTACCGGTGACGTTCTGACCGGCCTTGCCCGTGACGGTACGGGCGTCCGGCGCGGCCATGACGGCGTAGATGCGCTGAGTGCCCAGCCGCTCGCGCTCCAGCGCGTCCTCGGCTCTATAGGCCACGACGCCCAGCCCGGCGGCGGCGGCCAGGCACGCGGCGGCCAGGCCGATCGCCACGCGCGGCCACCCCACCCGGCGGGACACGGGACGCGGCCCCGGTGCCGTGACGGCCGGGGGAAGCTGCCTGACCAGGCCGATCTCGGCCAGGACGCGCTCGCGGAGCGCGGGCGGAGGCTCCTTGCCCACGGCGACGCCGAGGCGGGCGGCGGTCTCGCGCAACCCCCGCGTCTCCTCGGCACACTCGGCGCACCGGGTCAGATGGTCCTCGAAGCTCAAGCGGTCCCGGGCGTCGTCGATGGCGTACAACGCGTACGCGCCGGCCAGCGTGTGCGGGTCGCGGCTCATCGCTCCACCCCCAGGCAGTCGCGCATGCGGATGAGTCCGTCACGCATCCGGGTCTTCACCGTCGCCAGCGGCACCTTCAGCAGCTCGGCGACCTCTCTATAGGAATATCCACCGTAATAAGCGTACGTAACCGACTCGCGCTGCAACTCGGTCAGACCCTCAAGGCATCGGCGCAGCCGTTCCCATTCGAGCGTGGTCTCGACCGACTCGACGACGACGTCATAGGGGCGCCGCACCTCCAGGCGCGCCACGCGGTCCTCACGGTCGATCGCCGCCTGCGCGGCGCGGACCCGGTCGACGGCGCGGTGGTGGGCGATCGTCATCACCCACGCCACCCCCGACCCCCGGGAGCCCTCGAAGCGCGCGGCGCCGCGCCAGACCTCGACCAGCACCTCCTGGGCCACCTCCTCGGCCTGGGCGGGGTCGCGGAGCACCCGCAGGGCCACGCCGTAGACCGGGGCCGCCACCATGTCATACACCTTCTCGAACGCCGGGCGGTCCCCGCGCGCGACCCGTTCCAGGAGCTTCTCCAACCCTGGCTGGTCATGCCGGCCGTCATCCACCGGCGCGGCCCGTCTCGGCCTCATGCACTCTCCCCACCATCGGCGTGGACGCTGACACATCTACTTCGGACACACCCGGCCCGCGGATTGGACGGAGGCGGTTTCCCTGGTCGGGGCACGCACCGCTGAGCGGGGGGATGCGCCGGAGGCCGAAGGGGGGTTACACATCGTGGCCGGTGAGAACGTTTCCCCGGGCCTTACCGCCGCAGCCTGGAAGTAATCAGGTAGGAATTGCATACTTTACTGCGCGGGGCTATCGTCGATTGAGGTCACGAGACCAGCGAAAAGCCCTGGCTTGCTGGTCGGCAACCCCGCGTCCGCAGGGTGCTCCAGGTGACGACCAGGCGGGGCGGAAGCGTCCCGCAAGCGAACGCCGGCCCCGGCCGGCGGTGATCGGCTGGAGGTGGGGGGTGCGAGCGGTGGCATCGCGGTTCGCCGGAGCCCCGCCGTCACAGCAAGAGGAAGAGGCCCCCGAATGCCGCCCACTCCCCTCCACATCAGCGCGGCCCTCGACGGTGCCGGCTGGCACCCCGCGGCGTGGCGCGACCCGTCCGCCCGCCCGCGAGAGCTCTTCTCCGCCCGCTACTGGACCGATCTCGCCACCGAGGCCGAGAGCGGCCTGCTCGACTTCGTGACGATCGAGGACTCCCTCGGCCCGCAGTCGTCCTCGTACGAGGGCCCCGACGACCGTACCGACCAGGTGCGCGGACGGCTCGACGCCGTGCTCCTCGCGGCCAGGATCGCGCCGGTGACCGGCCGCGTCGGGCTGGTGCCCACGGCCACGACCACCCACACCGAGCCCTTCCACGTCGCGACCGGCATCGCCACCCTGGACCACGTCAGCGGCGGGCGCGCCGGGTGGCGCGCGCAGGTCTCCGGCCGTCACACCGAGGCCGGGCACTTCGGCCGCCGGGAGTTCCCGGTGCTGCGGCCGGCCGACCACGAGGCCCCCGAGCCGGCCGGGCACGTGAGCGACCTGCTGGAGGAGGCCGCGGACGCGGTCGAGGTCGTGCGCCGCCTGTGGGACAGCTGGGAGGACGACGCCGTGATCCGCGACGTCGCCACCGGCCGCTTCGTCGACCGCGACAAGCTGCACTACGTCGACTTCCAGGGCCGGTGGTTCGGCGTCAAGGGCCCGGCGATCACCCCTCGGCCGCCGCAGGGCCAGCCGCTCGTCACCGCCCTCGCGCACGCGAGCCTGGCCTACCGCTTCGCCGCGCGCGGCGCCGACGTCGTCTACGTCACCCCCCACGACAAGGAGCAGGCGCGCGCGATCGTCGCGGAGGTCCGCGAGGCGGAGGCGGCCGTGGGCCGGCCGGGCGAGCCGTTGCTCGTCTTCGCCGACCTGCTGGTCCACCTCGACGCCGACGCACGGACGGCGGCGGACCGCAGGTCCCGGCTCGACGAGCTCGACGGGGCCGAGCACGTCTCGGACGCGGCGGTGTTCACCGGCACCCCCGAGCGGCTCGCGGACCTGCTCCTCGACTGGCGGGAGGCGGGCATCCAGGGCTACCGGCTGCGTCCCGGCGTTCTGCCCTCCGACCTGAGGGCGATCACCCGGGGCCTGGTGCCCGTGCTCCAGGGCCGGGACGCCTTCCGCCGCGCGTACGAGGCGCCGACGCTGCGCGGCCTGCTCGGGCTGCCCCTTCCGGCCAACCGCTACGCCACAACCGCCGTCTGAGCCCCGCCTCTGAAGCCCTCCAACGAGGACACGATCCCGCGGCCGGCCGAGCCGGCCGCCGAAACGGAACCCGCATGAAGTTCCTCGCCATCACACTGATCGTCCACGGGCCCGACCCCATCACCGGTGAGCTGAAGCCGACCACGGCACGGCTGCGCGAGGTGGTCGACAACGCCGTCCTGGCCGAGGAGCTGGGCTTCGACGGCTACGGGGTCGGAGAGCGCCACGAGCGTCCCTTCATCTCCTCCTCACCGCCGGTCGTGCTCAGCCACATCGCCGCCAGAACCTCCGAGATCCGGCTGTTCACCGCCGTCACCACGCTGAGCCTGCTCGACCCCGTGCGGGCCTTCGAGGACTACTCCACCCTCGACCACCTGTCGGGGGGCCGGCTGGAGCTCATCATCGGCAAGGGAAACGGCGCCGCGCAGGCACAGCTGTTCCACGTGACCAGCGAGGACCAGTGGGACCGCAACCGCGAGTCCTACGAGCTGTTCCGCCGCCTCTGGCGCGAGGACAAGGTCACCTGGTCCGGCCGCTTCCGCCCCGAGCTGCGCGAGGCGGAGACCTGGCCGCGCCCGCTCCAGCGGCCGGTCCGCGTGTGGCACGGCAGCGCCACCAGCAGGGAGTCGGTGGACCTCGCGGCCCGGTATGGCGACCCTCTGTTCTCCGCCAACGTCACCAACCCGATCGAGCCCTACGCCGAGCTGATCCGCCACTACCGGGAGCGCTTGGAGTTCTACGGGCACGATCCGGCCGAAGCGCTGGTCGGCGCGGGCACCGCGGGCTACTACGGCGCCAGGACCTCCCAGGAGGCGGTCGAGACCTACCGGCCGATCTTCGACGCGCGGCTGGCCATGTTCCGCAGGCTGGGCCTGGAGCCGGTGTTCCCCACGCTGGAGGACGCCATCGAGCGCAGCTCCATCCTGGTGGGCAGCCCGCAGCAGATCATCGAGAAGGTCCACCGCTACCACGAGAGCTTCGGCCACGAGGTCATGCACCTGAGCGCCGACGCCGACGGCCTGACCGACAAGCAGCACCGGGCCACGCTGGAGCTCTTCCAGAGCGAGATCGCGCCCGTGCTGCGCAGGGACATCCCGAGCAGGCCCTTCCCCCTGCCGGTCACCGCCTGAGCCCCCCTCATCTCACCGCCGCCTCCCAGGCCCCCGAACATCCGGTCCAGCACCGAAAGGCCGACATGTCATCCCATCGGACCCCGCTGTCCATCCTCGACCTCGCCCCCATCGTCTCCGGCGGCACCGCCCGGGACGCCCTGCGGAACACGATCGACCTCGCACGGCGCGCCGAGGAGTTCGGCTACCACCGGTACTGGCTGGCCGAGCACCACTTCACCCCCGGGGTCGCCGGCTCGGCCCCGGCCGTGCTGATCGCGCTGGTGGCGGCGGCGACGAGCCGGATCCGGGTCGGCTCGGGAGCCGTGCAGCTGGGCCACCAGACCGCCGCGGCCGTGGTCGAGCAGTTCGGCACGATCGACGCCCTGTACCCGGGCCGCATCGACCTCGGCCTCGGCCGGTCGGGGCAGCGGCGGGCCGAGGCCCTCAAGGAGCTGAAGGACGGCGCCGGAGCCGAGCCCCGCCACGAGGAGCCACGACCCGCCCGCGACACGCACGGCCTGCTCATCCCGCCGCCGTTCTCGTTCGCGCACCTGCTCACCTCGCCGCGTTTCGCGCTGTGGGCGTCGCTGCTGCAGCAGCCGGGGGCCCAGTCCCCCGATTTCGCCGACCAGGTGGACGACATCCTGGCCCTGCTGTCCGGCACGTACCTGTCCTCCGAGGGACTCGACGCGCACGCCGTGCCAGGGGAGGGCGCGGACGTCGAGGTCTGGATCCTTGGCAGCAGCGGCGGCCAGAGCGCCCAGGTGGCGGCCGAGCGCGGCCTGCCCTTCGCCGCGAACTACCACGTCAGCCCGTCGAGCGTGCTGGAGGCGGTGGACGCCTACCGCGCCGCGTTCAAGCCGTCGGCGAGCCTGGCCGCGCCGTACGTCGTCGTCTCGGCGGACGCGGTCGTCGCCGCCGACGACGCCACCGCGCGCGAGCTGGCCTCGCCGTACGGGCTGTGGGTGCGCAGCATCCGCGCCGGTGAGGGGGCCATCGCCTTCCCCTCACCGCGCGAGGCCGCCGCCCACTCATGGAGTGAGGAGGACCGGCTGCTGGTGGCCGATCGGGTGGACACGCAGTTCGTCGGCGCGCCTGCGACCGTGGTGGAGAAGCTGCGCGTGCTGAGGGACGCGACCGGGGCCGACGAGCTGCTGGTCACCACGATCGCCCACGACCACGCCGACCGCGTGCGCTCCTACGAGCTGCTCGCCGAGGCCTGGGACCGGGTGGAAACGGAGCGCATGGCCCCGCCCGCGTGACCTGGGGGGGCGCGGGCGCTCCCGTCGCGGAGTTGGAAGACTGGGCCATGGTGGCGGCATCATGGCATCCAGCACCGACGACCGAGGAGAGGCACGTGACCAAGCGTCCCCTTGTACTGCTGGACGTGGACGGGGTCCTCAACCCGGCCCGGAGGCACTCGCCGTGGCTGAGGCGTCACGAGTGCGTCCTCGACGGCCAGACGTACAGGATCCTGCTGAACCGCCGGCACGGACGCCTGCTCACCGCGCTCGCCCGCGACGCCGGGGCCGAGCTGACGTGGGCCACCACCTGGGAACAGCACGCCAACGACGTGATCGCGCCGCGCCTCGGCCTGCCGCGCCTTCCGGTCATCACGGTCAACAGCGACCCCGGCAGCCGCGCGGGCGAGCACTTCAAGACCCGGCACGTCGCGGAGTACGTCGCGCGCCGCCCGTTCGTCTGGTTCGACGACAGCCTCGGCACCCCCGACTGGCAGTACCTCAAGGACCATCCCGGCGTCGACGAGTTCCTGCTGGTCGAGGTGGACCCCATGACCGGCCTGACGGACCGCCACCTCGCCCAGGCGCGCGAGTGGCTGGCCGGCAGGGCCGCGCCCGACCTCGACGGCGCCGGCGCCTCCTCCCCGTGACGCACCGGCGGCCGGAGATGCCAGAGATGCCGGAGATGTGGCATACGCACACCTTTGATCGTTAACTGCGCCGCCACTCCGGGTACAGCTCGTGAGACTAGCGTGCCCCGCGAGACCTGAGAGTGGGGTGTGTTTTGATGGGGAACAAGACGCTGGCCGGTACGCTGGCGGTCCTCGTGGGAGGGGTGTTGCTCGCCGCCCTCCAGCCCGCGAGCGCGACGACCAGGGGCGGCCACGACGACCGGGGGCCGGTCATCATCGGGCACCGCGGCGCCAGTGCCATCCGTCCCGAGCACACGCTCCTGTCCTATGAGGCGGCGGCCCGGCTCGGAGCCGACTACATCGAGCCTGACCTGGTGTCGACCAAGGACCACGTCCTCGTCGCCCGGCACGAGAACGAGATCTCGGGGACGACCGACGTCGCGAACCACCCCGAGTTCGCCGACCGCAGGACGACCAAGACCATCGACGGCGTCGCGATCACCGGATGGTTCACCGAGGACTTCACGCTGGCGGAGCTGCGCACGCTGCGGGCCAAGGAGCGCGTCCCCGACCTGCGGCCCGACAACACCGCGTTCGACGGGCTGGCCCAGATCCCGACCTTCGACGAGGTCATCGACCTCGCGCAGAAGTACGGCGTGGGCGTCTACCCCGAGACCAAGCATCCGACCTACTTCGACTCGATCGGGCTGTCGCTGGAGGAGCCGCTCCTCGCGGCCCTCAAGCGCCACGGCTGGGACAGCGTGCGGTCCCCGGTCTTCATCCAGTCCTTCGAGACCAGGAACCTCAAGGAGCTGCGCTCGGCCACCCGCCTGCGGATCATCCAGCTCATCAACGCGAGCGGCGCGCCGTACGACCTGGTGGCGGCCGGCGACCCGCGCACCTACACCGACCTCGTCGCCCCGCAGGGCCTGCGGGAGATCGCCCGCTACGCCGACGGCGTCGGCGTGGCGACCACGCGGATCCTGCCCACCGGCCCCGACGGCCGCACGCAGGCGCCCACGCCCCTGGTACGGGACGCGCACCGGGCGGGCCTTCTGGTCCACACCTGGACGGTCCGGCCGGAGAACTCCCAGCTTCCGGTGGACTACCGGCTCGGCAACCCGGACAGCCCGGTCTACCCGCGTGCCACCGGAGACGTGATGCGCTACCTGGACCGGCTGTACACCCTCAAGGTGGACGGCGTGTTCTCCGACAACCCGGGCATCGCCCGCGCCACGCGCGACCGCCTGCTCTCCGAGGACTGACCCGCCCGGCCCGCTCCGCCGGGAACCTTCACGGTTCCCGGCGGAGCTTTCGCGTTCCCGCGCCCCGGGTGGCGCCGTCCCGGGCACCTCATCGGGCGGGCGCCCCGCCACGCCGGCCCTGCGCATTCTGTTATGTGGGTAGATCGTATTGTTTGAGGCGAACGTCCCCTTTGGGCTTCATGTGGCGTAACGACGGGTACGAGATGCTTAGTCAAACGCCGCAGTGATCGGAACTCGGAGGTCCGCAAGGGGCTCAGCCCATCCCACTGTCCGTTCGATCTCGCCCACGCCGCGTCTCCGGCCGGCGATCACACACCCGCGAGGCGGCCCCTCGCCGGGTGGAACCCTTTCCCGCCACGCCCGCCGCCGGGGCGTCCACCGCACCCCACCTCATGCCGGCTCTCCATGCCCTTCGCGGCCCTTCGCGGCCCTTACGGCCCTGCGCCGCCCTTGCCGCCCTGCCGCCTTTGCGACCCGATCCCCGCGAACGGGAGGTCCCCAGAGCTCTGCCGACCGTACACACCTCAGCGTAGGAGCGTCCATGATCGGTACGGAGTACAGCGACGCGCGAGTCCGCGACCTGGCGGACGTGGAAGGGTTCGCGCAACGGTGCTTTCAGGGCACACCTGGCGACGATATCGGCATCGAGCTGGAATTCCTCGTCTTCGACCGCTCCGATCCCTCGCGGCAGGTCGCGGTCGAGCGGATCGCCGGGGCCCTTCCCCTGCTGCCCGGCGGCAGCGCCGCCACCTTCGAACCCGGAGGCCAGCTTGAGCTGTCCGGCCGGCCGGGAGGCCTGCCGGGAGCCGTCGCCGGCGCCGCGGCCGACGTGCAGGCCGTGCGCGGGGCCCTGCACGAGGAGGGGCTGGTGCTCGCCGGGATGGGCCTGGACCCGGTACGACCGCCGCTGCGCCAGCTCCGTGAGCCGCGCTACGACGCGATGGCCGAGCTGCTCGGCGTGCCGTACGGGCCGATGATGATGTGCCTGACCGCGTCCATCCAGGTCAACGTGGATCTCGGTGCGAGCCCGGCGACCCGGTGGGAGCGCGCCAACCGCCTCGGCCCCGTCCTCACCGCAGCGTTCGCCAACTCCCCGATGGTCGCCTCCCGGCCGTGCGGGTGGATGTCGGGACGTCAGGCCGTATGGCTGCACCTCGACCCCACACGGACCCGCCCGCTCGTGTGGGACGGCGACCCGGCCGCGGCGTGGGCGAGGTACCTGATGGACGCCCGCCTCATGCTGGTCGGCGAGAAGTACGCGCGCCAACACACCCCGCCGAGCCGGGCCACCTTCGGCGACTGGATGAGCTCCCCCGGCCTGGTCGGCCGCAAGCCCACCGCGCGCGACCTGGCCTACCACGCGACCACCGTGTTCCCGCCGGTACGGCCGAGGGGCTGGCTGGAGATCCGCTACCTCGACGCGCTGCACCCGGGCGCGTGGCCCGCCTGCGTGGCCGTGACCTCCGCGCTCCTGCTGGACGACCGCGCCGCCGACACCGCGCTCGCCTCGGCCGAGCCCTTCGCCGACCGCTGGTGGCAGGCGGCCCAGGTGGGTCTCGGCGACGCGCGGCTGCGCCGGGCCGCCGAGGACTGCTTCCGCGCCGCCATCGAGGCACTGCCTCGCCTCGGCGCGGGCCCCGCCCTGATCGCGGACGTGGACGCCTTCGCCGACCGCCACGTGACAACCGGCCGCTCCCCCGCCCTCGACCTGCTGACGCGCGTGCGCGAGCCCGGCCCGCACGGCACCGCCTGGCTCGGTGAGGAGGTCCCGGCATGACCGGCCTCAAGGAGAGGATCGCCGCCGAACTGGAGCGGGGGCGCACCCGGTCGCTCGCCTACACCGACGCCGACGACGAGGTGCTGGTACGCCAGCACTCCACGCTGATGTCACCGCTGGTGTGGGATCTCGCCCACGTCGGCAACTACGAGGAGCTGTGGGTGCTGCGCGAGGTCGGCGGCGCCGCCCCGCTGCGCCCGGAGATCGACACGATCTACGACGCCTTCGCGCACCCGCGCGCGCACCGCCCGGACCTGCCGCTGCTCGCCCCCGCCGAGGCCCGCGCGTACATCGCGGGCGTGCGCGGACGCGTGCTCGACGTACTCGACGCCGTCGACCTGCGCGATCCCGAGCCGCTCCGGTCGGACGGCTTCGTGTTCGGCCTCGTGCTGCAGCACGAGCACCAGCACGACGAGACGATGCTCGCGACCCTTCAGCTGTCGGGAGAGCCGGGCCTGGTGCGGGACGGCGAGCTGCCCCCGGGGCGGACGGGGGGCGGCGAGGTGCTCGTACCGGCCGGCCCGTTCACCGCGGGGACCGGCACGCGGCCCTGGGCCTACGACAACGAGCGACCGGCGCACCGGGTCGACCTGCCCGCCTACTGGATCGACCGCTTCCCGGTGACCAACGGCGCCTACGCCGCGTTCGTCGAGGACGGCGGGTATGAGGACCCGCGCTGGTGGACCCCGGCGGGCCGGCGCTGGCGCGCGGGCAAGGCCGTGTCCGCCCCGCTGTTCTGGGCCCGCGACGGCGGCGCGTGGTGGCGTACGCGCTTCGGGCGGACCGAGCCGGTGCCCCCGGAGGAGCCCGTGCAGCACGTCAGCTGGTACGAGGCGGACGCCTACGCCCGCTGGGCGGGCAGGAGGCTGCCCAGCGAGGCCGAATGGGAGAAGGCCTGCGGATGGGACCCCGCGACCGGCCGGGCGCGCGGCTACCCGTGGGGCGACGCGGACCCGCTGCCCGAGCACGCCAACCTCGGGCACCGGGCTTCCCGGCCCGCCCCGGTGGGAGCCTTCCCGGCCGGGGCGAGCGCGTACGGCGCCGAGCAGATGATCGGCGACGTGTGGGAGTGGACCGGCTCGTGGTTCCTGCCCTACCCGGGCTTCCGCAGCTTCCCCTACCGCGAGTACAGCGAGGTGTTCTTCGGCGAGACCTACCGGGTGCTGCGCGGCGGGTCATGGGCCACGCACCCGACGGCCGTCCGCACCACGTTCCGCAACTGGGACCATCCGGCCCGGCGGCAGATCTTCGCCGGGTTCCGCTGCGCCCGTACGGCGTCCGCGGAGGAGTCCTAAGGTGTGCCGCCACGCGGCATGGCTGGGCGCGCCCCACCCGATCGCGTCGCTGATCCAGGAACCCGGGCACGGCCTGCTCAGGCAGTCCTACGCGCCCCGCCTGCAGCGGTGCGGCGCCGTCAACGCCGACGGCTTCGGCATGGGCTGGTACGACGCTCGGCGCCGGGAACCGGTGCGCTACCGCCGCAGCGTCCCGATCTGGACGGACGCGAACCTGCCCGGTCTCGCGGCCTCGGCCCGCTCGGGGTGCCTGCTGGCGGCCGTGCGCTCCGCGAGCCCGGGGATGCCGATAGAGGAGTCCGCCACCGCGCCCTTCGCCGAGGGCAGGTGGCTGCTCAGCCACAACGGGAGGGTGGCGCGCAAGGCGGTCAGGCCGCTCGCCGACGGCCGCGAACCCGAGAGCACCTGCGACTCGGCCTGGCTGGCGGCGGCGGTGTTCACCCGGCTCGGCACGGGGATCCCGCTGGGCGACGCGGTCGCCGACGTGGTGACCCGCGCCGGCGCGGACGACCCCGGCGCCCGGCTCAACCTGATCGTCACGGGCGGCGACGCCGTGGCCGCCACCGCCTGGAACGAGACCCTGTTCCTGCACCGCGAGGTCCCGCGCGGCGAGGGCGTGCTGCTCGCGAGCGAGCCGCTGGACGGCCGGCCGGGCTGGGAGGCCGTACCGGACCGCCATCTCGTCCTCGCCACCTCGGGCGGCGTGCGGATCCTCCCCCTGTGACCCCCCTCGGACGACCGACCTTCCGACCCTGTAGGAGCCACCGATCCACCGTCACACCAGGAGGCCCGCGTGTCCGTCACACAGATTCCGCTGCCGTTCCTGTACACGGTCAACCACCTCGGCCCCGACCACCTGCGCAGGGCCCTGGCCGAGGACGTCCGTACCGGGCTGACCTCGGCGCCCAAATGGCTGCCGCCCAAGTGGTTCTACGACGCCACGGGAAGCGAGCTGTTCTCGCAGATCACCAGGCTGCCCGAGTACTACCCCACGCGGCGCGAGCTCGCCATCCTGCGGGAGAACGCCGCCGAGATCGCCCGGCTCGCGGGCGCGGAGACGCTGGTCGAGCTCGGCTCGGGCACCAGCGAGAAGACCGTCATCCTCCTTTCGGCGCTCAGCGCGGCAGGGACGCTCAAGACGTACTCGCCGGTCGACGTGGACGCGATCACGCTGGACGCGGCGGCCCACCGGGTCGCCGACGCCTACCCCGGCCTGGCCATCTGGGCGGTCTGCGCCGACTTCGAGCGGCACCTCGCGCGGCTGCCCCGCGTCGGAAGGCGGCTGGTCGCGTTCCTCGGCGGGACCGTCGGCAACCTCGACCACGAGGCGAGGGAGTCCTTCCTCGCCGAACTGCGGGCCACCCTGTCCCCGGGCGACAGCCTCCTGCTCGGGGTCGACCTGGTGAAGGACACCGGACGGCTGGTGGCGGCGTACGACGACGCCGCCGGGGTGACGGCCGCGTTCAACCGCAACGTCCTGACCGTCATGAACCGCGAACTGGGCGCGGACTTCATGCCCCAGGCCTTCGACCACGTCGCCCTCTACGACGGGAAGCTGCACCGGGTCGAGATGCGGCTGCGCGCCAGCCGCCCGATGCGCGTGCGCTTCCGCGAGCTGGACCTGACCGTGTCCTTCAAGGCCGGCGAGGAGATGCGCACCGAGATCAGCGCCAAGTTCTACCGGTACCGCCTGGAGGGCGAGCTGATGCGCAGCGGGTTCACGCTGGGCCGCTGGTACACCGATCCCGCGCGGGACTTCGCCCTGGTCCTGGCGTACATTCCCGAGATCGGGCGGCGCGACGAGGAGCGGCCCCGCCGCACGCGACCGACGCGCGAATCCGTAAATAAACGGCATTAGTGATAAAATACTCTAAAGCCGAAATATTGGTACTTGGCGGGCCGGATCGACCCGCCTGTACCGGGGCTTCCCCGGTCGCGTAGCGGCCACTTTCCGGGCGCGGCGAAAGGTGAGAACCTCGTTCCGCCCCTCGTGAACGGCGTCCGCACGGCACCGGCCCCATGAAGCCCGCTACATGTCCGAGATATATGCTTTGGAGATCAATATGGCTTTTGCCGTTGATATCCCTTCACATGCGTGAACCGCAGCCCTGACGGAGGAGGTTTCCAGGTGTCGGCGCAGGAAAGACGGCTCTCGGCGATCGGAGAGGCCGCGGCAGGGGTCCTCCGCCACACCGACTACCACCTCGTCAGGGCCGAGGACGTCGCCTCGGCCGTGCGGCTCTCGCGTGAGGGCCAGAGCGGGCGCCGCAGCGCCGTGTGGCTCTACAACGAGGTGAAGAGCCGCCGGGTCCTGGTCGCCCTCGCCCTCCACCACGCCTTCGTCGAGTTCGCCGACCGGAACGGCCCGCCCGAGCGGCCAGAGTCCCCCGCCGGTCTCGTCGAGGCGCGCGACCTCGTCACCCAGGCGCTGCTCCTCGTGGCCCGCTTCCACCGGGCGGAGGCGTTCCTCACCCAGCAGGTCCAGCTCGGCATCGGTGACATCGCGACATCGGAGAAACGCCAGTCCGCTCCGCAGGGGCCGCCGAGCTGGCCGGACACCACCATGGGACGGGTCGCCGCCGCGGGCTGGGCGGGCCGCGTCGTCGCCTACGCCGACCACCTCGCCCCGGTGATCTCGACGGCGGCGCACGCCATGTGCCTGCCTCCCCCCGGCTGGGCGCGGGCCTGCGCGGAGAAGCTGTCCGACCTCGCCTTCGACGCGCTGACCGACGATCCGGACGGGCCCGTCGACCGGCAGGCGGCGGCCCTGAGCGCCCACTGGTACGAGAGGCACCTCGTCCCGCTCGCCGGCACCTGGATCAACGACCTCGACGTGGCCGAACGGGCCCGCGACGCCGCGCGGAGGGGCGGCGACGGCACGCGCGCCGAGGCGGACGCCCAGGCCGACGTCCTGCGGTCCCTTCTCGACACCGGGATCCTGCTCGAACGGGCCGCCCGCGAGGCCGAGGAGCTGTCACGACTGCTCCCGGCCCCCGAGTCCGGCACGGAGACCGGCCTGCGCTCCCGCTGTGACGTGCAGAGCCGGCGGGGGCTCGCCCTGCTCAGGTACGGCGACCTGGACGCCGCGCGGGCCGGCTTCACCTCTTCCCTGGAGATCGCCGAGACCGAGGTCAAGATCCACGACCCGGAGGTCGCGGCCTCCTACGCCGCCCGGGCGCGTCACAACCTCGGCGAGGTGCTCGTGGAGGAGGGCAGCCCGGTCGAGGGGGCGCGGCTGATCGAGGAGGCACGCTCGGCGCGCGCGAAGGGCGCGGACGGCGCCACGGGGGTGTCATCGGCCTGGAGGCGCTTCACCCTGACCGCCCAGGCCGCCGCCCGAGCGGCCACCCGTGCCGGGAGGGTGGCGGACGGCCTCACCCAGGCCGAGGCCGTCGTCGCCGACCGGCAGGCGCGCCTCGGCGACCCCGGCGACATCAACGTGGTGGCGGCGCGCGTGTCCCTCGGCGAGGCGTTGCTGGAGGCCGGGCAGCCGATCGAGGCGCGTCACCTGCTCCAGGAGGCCGGGCGGCAGCGCGCCGACCTGCTCCAGCCGACCGCCTACTGGCCGAACCACGACACGGTGCGGTTGGCGCAGGTCGAGCTGGCCCTGCGGGACCCGGGCGCCGTCCTGCGGCTGCTCGAACGAACTCCGGTGCTCGACGACTGGTTCGCCCGGCACGTCTCCTTCCGCCTGTGGGCCGAGGCCCGCACCGCGCACGCGCTCGCGATGGCGCTCGGGGACGACACCGGAACGGCCCTGGGGGCGCTGGAGGAGCTGGCGGCCCTGCTCGCGGGGTCGCCGTCCGACGCCCTGGTCCTCGCGGTGCGGCGCGCTTCGGCGGAGGTCCAGCTGTGGCGCTCGAACTCCAGGATGTTGCGGATCGATGCGCCGCGGAAGGCGTAGATCGACTGGTCGGCGTCGCCCACCACGCACAGCTCGGCCGGATCGA
>NZ_JBEZFH010000198.1:0-14408 GCF_040649355.1 Sphaerisporangium sp. NPDC049002
GCAACCTGAAGGATCACGTGATGGCCGTCTTCATTTCACGACGCCACGCTGACTACCAGCGGAAACTCGTACACCACCCCCGTGGACGCAACCCCACCCGTCAAGGGGTTGACGGGTGGGCCGTGTGTTGTCACCCAAGTGTTGGCCTCACCGGACGACGGATGAAACACCTCAGCCGCGTCTAGGTCTGTGCCCCCCTGCGCGCCCGAACGACGTTCCGGGTTCCCCTGGTCGTGACGCGCAGTGGCACGGGTTGGGGCGGCATGCGAAAGCAACCCGAAGCGAACGCGGCGCCACCTGCCGCATTGGACACTTTACGTGTTCGTACGGTTACGGAATTACGTTAAACGCCTGCGGGGCAGGCCCAGGACTCTCGAACGGAGTAACCGCGGCGATGAGGCGCGGCGATACCGCAAGCTGGCACTTGCGATGGGTGCCGACCAGGTGAGCGAGATCGACGTGTCCGTGTACGCGGCCAACCTGGTCTAGTACCGCGCGCGTTCAGCACGACGAAGGGGCTCGAAGCCGGGGACACAAGGGTTTCGAGGCCCTTTGGCGTTGTTCGGATGAGAACGCGGGCCATTGGGTGATGTTCTCTCCTACCCACCCGTCCAGCACTTGACGGGTGAACACCGTTCTGCCCACCCGGCACATGCCCCGCCACAAGCGGTGGTCGCCGGGCCCGCCGCAGGGCAGACGGTGTCGGCGCCTGCCGGAGGCGATGGTGGGGCGGTGTGGGGACGTGGAGGGGCGATGGGGGAGGTGAACTCCTCATGGTGCTGATCGATGGACTCTTGGGTCCACGACCTCGAACGCCTCGTGTGCGCAGAAGAGGGTCCACGGCGCGATCAAGGCGGCAAATGCAGCTGTTTCTACCGGTTGTGCAGCGCGCCTGCCAGGCGAGGGCGCGCTGCGGTCGTGATGTAACTTTTGATGGGGGTCAACGAAGCAATTAAGATCGATCTTCGTGTAGATGCAGCGATACTTACTCCTAGGATGTAATTATCGCTGCAGGTGGACGGTAACCTTTGATGCATGAGGCGGGATCGGGCACTTAGAACGATAGGCGAGCAGGCCGCCGATCAATGGGGTCTCGTGACGGCATCTCAAGCCAAAGTCGTAGGTCTTAGCGCTGTTGATCTACTGCGACTGGTTGAAGCCGGTCTCCTGGAGAGCGTCGGCCGCGGCGTCTTCCTTGTCACAGGTGCCGCGCGGCCGGATCATCTGGAGATCAAGGTGGCTTGGCTACGACTCGAACCCGAGCTGCCGGCGTGGCGACGCCACACCATTGATACGTATGGGGGAGTTGTCTCTCATGGCTCGGCTTGCGTCCTGCAACAACTCGGAGAGCTTCCCGCGCCCACGGTTGAAATCTCTGTACCTCGGCGTCGTACCACCCGTGAGCGCGGTGTACGCCTGCGTCGTGCCGATCTCGCACCGGACGACGTTGTACTGGTCGACGGCCTTCCGGTCACCACAGCCGAGCGAACTGTAGTTGATCTACTGGCTGCGCATGTAGACGGTGCACATGTTGGCGGAGTGATCGCCGACGCTGATCGACGTGGCCTGACGAACCGCGCTTCTATGGCTGAGCGCATTGCGCGTTTCGCCGGCGCCTACGGGCTGCCGCGCTCTGCCGCAGGGGAGCGACTGCTGGAGTATCTCGCGGGGCAGGCTGGCACGAAGCTCCCTGTGGAGGAGAGCACACGTCTCAGGCGAGAAGGCGCTGTTCAGGGTTTCGTCTCTGCGCTCGCGCTGCTGCTTTCTGGGCTTGAAGACGACCAGTCGAAAGACGCCGCCATTCGTCGTTCGATCAACCAGGACCTGATTGGATTCACAGGCATCTCCTCGCTCGCTGAACAGCTGGCAAAAGTCGGTCCTCTTACCTCTGCGCGTTCCGAGGTCATCGAGACGATAAAGAAAAGTTTCGCCGATCACCCCAACTCCATCCCCTCCCTGCCTCCGAGCGTACTTACCGCGATTCAAAAGATTCTGGCCGAATCCACAGAGGTCTCATTTGCGGAACACATAGCCCGCAGCATCGGCCAGGCATCAACGATCAGCCATCAGGCATCTGGACTCCCTGCTGACCGTGCTCCGGTTACGAAAACGCAGAAGCCGACCGCAGGCAGAGGGTCTCCCAGCCAACCATCGACCACACCCAGTAGCGCGACCAAAGATTCCATTGAGGCTCCGTGAGTCAGCCCTACACCACCCCCCGAGCCTTTGAAAGGGCCATGAAAGATCGCTTGGGGGCCCACGCCAAGAAGCACGGACTTGACCCCGGGCCTGGTGTTTCGTAGCTTCTACTTCAGCCGTTTGGCGGCCCGGGTCTTTCGTCATGACCCTTCTGGATGGATTCTCAAGGGTGGACAGGCACTCCTGCTGCGCTACCCGGCTCAGGCCCGTCTGAGTCGCGACATCGATCTGCAACGTCCCACAGCGCAGAGTGCCCAGGAAGCGCTGAACGCGTTGTTCGACGCCTCCGCGCTTCGCCTGGAGGATTTCCTCACTTTCAGTCCCGCCGGCACGGTGGAGCATTCCGACGAGATCGGCGGAGTGAAGCAAACCTTCAACGTCTCACTGGGAACCCGTTCACTAGATACGATCAAGGTCGACCTTGTAGTCGGCCGATACCCTACCGACACGCCCGAGACCGTGAGTCTCGCATCGAGTATTCCAATGCCTTGGCCGGACGATTGGCCACTTGCTCAGCTCTATCCACTTGCCGATCATGTGGCCGACAAGATTTGCGCGATGTACGAGCGTCATCGCGGGACCGCATCCAGTCGGTTCCGTGATCTCGCGGACCTTCTGCTGATCAGCCAGCGAGAGCGTCTGAATGGAGCTGCGGTACAAACCCCGGGATCATACGCGGCCGATCTCGTCTAGTGCCGCGCGCGTTCAGCACGACGAAGGGCCCCGTCCAGGTGAACACGTTCTACCTACCCGGCCCATGCCCTGCCACAAGCGGTGGGCACCGGGGCGACGCAAGGGCATGAGGCGATCCTTAGCGTGATTTCGCAGGTAATAGCATGAAAGTGCCAGGTGTGGAAGCCGTATGCCCGGGCCGTTGCGGCGGCGGGGTTCGTACACGTTGGAGAACATCATGACTGTGAAGCTGAGCAAACGGTCGTTCGAGTTCGCGAAGAGGCTGATCGACGAGGGGCATGACGTCCTGGACGAGATGGACGACTGGAGCGAGCACCAGCCGTCGACCCGGCAGGAGAACGACTTCATCGAGGAGCACGGGTTCGCGGAGTACGCCAAGTGGCATCTCGCCGAGGACGACGAGGCCGGTGAGGAGACCAAGTCCCGGTACAAGTTCCCCTACGGGGACTTCGAGAAGGTGCATCGGTGCGGCGTCATCGCGGCCGAGGTCCGGGCGGCCCGGCTCGACTACGGCGACATCGAGGTCGCCGCGGCCCACCTGCACGGCATGCTCGACGAGCTGAGGTCCCACCAGCACACGAGCTGAGGTCCCACCCGCAGTTCCACCGACACACGAGCTGAGGTCCCACCCGCAGTTCCACCGACACACGAGCTGAGGTCCCACCCGCAGTTCCACCGACACACGAGCTGAGGTCCCACCAGCAGTTCCACCGACACACGGGCTGAGGTCCCACCAGCAGTTCCACCGACACACGGGCTGAGGGCCCGTAAGCACCGCGGAGCTGGGCGGGGTCAGGGTGGTGTGCGGGCCGGTGCCAAGGTGCGGGTCCGCCGTTCGGCGAGGACGTCGACGAGGGCCACCAGGAAGGCGGCCAGGATGAACGCGATGTTGACCAGCAGCGCGTGGCGGAAGGCCGGCGCGTAGTCGCCGTGCGTCGAGGCCACCTGGGAGAAGAACGCCGAGCCCACCGCCGCGATGCCGATGGAGGCGCCGATCCGCTGCCCCGTCTGGAGGACGCCGCCCGCGGTGCCGGCCTTGGCCACGGGCACCTCCGACAGGGTCAGCGTCTGGTTCGGTGAGACGACCAGGCCGCTGCCGATGCCCGCGACGAACAGCGGCAGCGCCATCGCCCAGCCCACCCTGGGTGTGGGCATCACCCGCACGATGAGGTCCAGGGCGGTCAGCCCCACCGTGATCAGCACCAGCCCGAGCGCGACCAGCCGGCGGCCGATCCGGGTGACGATCCGCCCGCCCAGCGCCGCGCTCGGGGCCGCTCCGAGCGCGAACGCCGTGCTCGCCAGCCCCGCGTGCAGGGCCGTGTAGTGCAGGCCCTCCTGGAGGTACTGGGGGAGGATGAAGAAGATCGCGGTGAATCCGCCGAAGTAGAGCAGTCCGAGCAGGGCGCCGAGGGCGTACGAGCGTCTCTGGAACAGCGAGAGGTCGACCATCGGCTGGTGCCGCCGCCCGTACCACCGCTCCCAGGCCGTGTACCCGGCGAGCACGATCAGTCCCGCCGGGACCAGCAGCCATCTGGCGGGGCCGTGCCACCGCTGCCCCTCAACGAGGGGGAGCAGCACCAGGAAGATGCCCCCGGCCAGCAGCGCGACCCCCACGGGATCCATGTCCTCCCGCAGCCTCCTCGCCCCGCCGCCGGGGATGTAGCGGTAGGCGAGGACGATGGCCAGGACGCCGATCGGGATGTTGACGTAGAAGACGTAGCGCCACCCCTCCTGCTGCCCGCCGAACTGGATGAGCAGGCCGCCGAGCAGGGGGCCGATCGCGGTGGAGATGCCGATCGTGGCGCCGAGCAGCCCGAACGCCCGTCCTCGCTCCGCCCCGCGGAAGAGCTGCTGGATCAGGCCGCTGACCTGCGGGTTGATCACCCCGCCCGCGGCCCCTTGGACGACGCGCGCGATGACCAGCCAGGTCGACCCCTGGGCGGCCCCGGCGACCATGCTGGCGAGGGTGAACAGGACGACGCCGAAGACGAACGCGCTCCGCCGCCCGTGGGTGTCGCCGAACCGGCCGGCGGGGACGAGCACCAGCCCGAAGGCGAGCGCGTACCCCGACACCACCCACTGCAGGTCGCTCGGCGGGGCGTGCAGGCCCACGCGGATGGAGGGCAGGGCCACGTTGACGATGCTGACATCAAGCAACGTCATAAATCCGGCGACCAGGCAGACGGTCAGCGCCTTCCACCGGCGGGGGTCCGACCCCTCCACGTGCGCGCGGGGCGTTCCCATCAGGCGGGGGTGCGAGCGGCGAGGAGCGGGATCCGGAGGACGAAGCGGGCGCCCTTGGGGGAGTCCTCGATGGTCAGCGTCCCGCCGTGCTGCTCGGCGATGTCCCTGGCGATCGCCAGGCCCAGCCCGGTGCCCTGTTTGTCCTTCTCGCGGCCCGCCGCCAGCCGGGTGAAGCGCTGGAACACGACCTCCCGCTGCTCGGGCCTGATCCCCTGGCCGTCGTCGATGACCTCCAGCACGGCCTCACGGGATTCGCGGCGCACCGAGACGGTCACGGTGGAGACGGCGTGCCGTTCGGCGTTGTCCAGCAGGTTGGTGAGCAGCCGTACGAGCTGGAGCCGGTCGCCGATGACGACCACGCCTGGCTGGAGGTCGAGTACGTTGCGCTTGCGCCGGAAGCGGCGGCCTACCTCGGCGCGGACCAGTTCGGCGACGTTGACGTAGTCGCGGGCGACCTTCTCGCCGGAGTCGAGCCGCGCGATCAACAGCAGGTCGGTGACGATGGCCTGGAGCCGGTCGAGGCTCACGAGCAGGGACTCCGAGGTCTTGACCCAGTCGGTGTCGTCCGGGTGCATCAGCGCGTCCTCCACCTGCGCGCGCATCGCGGTGATGGGGCTGCGCAGGTCGTGGCCGGCGTCGGAGGCGAAGCGCCGCTGCCGCTCCACCGCCTGCTGCAACCGGTCCAATGTCTCGTTGACGATCTCCGCCAGGTTCCGGATCTCGTCGCGGTGCAGGGACAGCGGCACCCGGCGGCTGAGGTCCGACGCGGTGATCTCGGTCAGCTCCTTGCACACGCTGTCCACGGGGGCGAGGGCCCTGCCGACGATGCGGTACGTGCCGAGCGCGGTGGCCGCCACCACGAGCAGGGAGCCGAGGCCGAGGAGCGCGACCAGCGCGGAGTTGACGTGCCACGGGACCACGGGATCGGCGCCGTAGATGAGCCAGTCGCCTTCGGGCCGGTAGTACCGCGTGACGACCACGTTCATGCAGGTGCCCTCGTGTCCGGGCACCCAGCAGGTGACCCCGTGGGCCTCACCCTGCTCGTCCGCGGGGGCGATGTCGGCCATCAGCGGCTTGCCGGCGAGCTGGCTGGTGGACGAGACGATCTGGCCCTTGTCGTCCACCACCTGGACGGCGTCGACCCGCTTCGGGGGCAGGATCCGGGGAAGCCTGCCCAGCCTGATCAGGCGGCCGACGTGGAGATCGACCAGGACGATCTCCTGCCGTTTCTCGCTCATCGCCAGGTCGTGCACGCCCAGGAAGACGAGCACGCTCACGCCCGCGCACGCCAAGGCCATCACGACACTGGCGACCCACGTCAGCCGAGTCCGTACGGACCAGTCGCGCCAGAGCCTCACCGCGCCCCCCTGTCCGCCTCATGATCACCCTAAAACCGGATCATTCGAGGTCAGGGCAGCGGAAGGGCAAGATGGTTGAAACTATGGATCAAGGACATGCAGTGCTCGGGGCACCTGGTTCATCGTCCGGATCCCGGTTTCAGTGCATTCCACCACATCTCCGACCCGGGCCCCGTAAAGATCGGGCACGTGGATCCCCGGTTCGATCGTCATGGTCATGCCGGGTGCCAGTACGGTGCGGTCCGCGGCGGTGAGCCACGGCGCCTCGCGCCGGTCCAGCCCGACCCCGTGACCCGTCCCGCGCGTGACGTAGGCGCCATACCCGCTCTCGTCGAGCACGCTCCAGGCCGCCGCGTCGACCTCCGCGGCCGTCACGCCGGGCCGTACGGTCTCGGCCGCCGCCTTCCGCGCGGACAGCAGGACCGCGTAGACCGCGTCGAAGTCCTCGGGCGGCTCGGCCACGACGAACCCCCGGCTGGCGTGCGCGTGGTACCCGTCGGACTCGGCCGTGACCCGGATCGACACGGCGTCGCCCGGGTTGATCACCCGGCCGGCCGGGGTGTGGCGCGGCCGCGCGGTGTTCTCGCCGGCGGCCACCACGACCGAGACGTGCCCTTCGGCGCCCGACTCGGCGGCCAGCCGCCGCGCCATGTCCTTCTCCGTGGCGCCGAACCAGGACAGGTCACGTGCCAGGGCGAGGACGCTGTCGGCCGCCGCCGCCGCCCGTTCGATCGCGACGATCTCGTCCGGGCGCTTGGTGACGCGCAGCGGGTCCAGTACGGCCGAGGCCAGCACCAGGTCGGCGTCGACGCGGAGCACGAACAGTTCGTGCGCCCGCATCTGGGCGTCGACCCCCACCCGCGACACCGAGGCGGGGATCAGTGCCGCGGCCTCGGCGGCGTCGGCCGCGAACCCCGGGGGCAGCCCGGGGACGAGCACGAGGAACCCGGAGACGTCACGGCCCGCGACGTACCGCAGGTCGGGTGAGGGGCGCAGCACCAGCGCGTCGAGGCCGGCCGCGGACATCCGCGCGAGCACGGCCGCCATGACCTCGCCGGTCATGCGGGCGGATACAGCCAGCAGGACACCGGCCCGGGGGCGGGCTCCTTCTCCGCGCAGACGTCCATCGCCAGGGGGCAGCGTGGATGGAAACGGCACCCCGCCGGCGGGTCCGCCGGATCGGGCACGTCGCCCGGCAGCTCCTCGGGCAGCCTGCCCAGCCCGTCCGGCTCCGGGATCGCCCGCAGCAGGGCCTGGGTGTACGGGTGGCGGGGGTTCGCCCAGATCTCGTCGGTCGGGCCGGTCTCGACGATCTTCCCGAGGTACATCACGGCGATCCGGTCCGCGATCAGCCGTACGACCGACAGGTCGTGGCTGATGAACAGCAGCCCGGCGCCCGACTCGACGGCGAGGTTGCGCATCAGGGTCGCCACCTGGGCCTGGGCCGAGGCGTCCAGCGCGGAGATCGGCTCGTCCCCGATGAGCAGCGAGGGACGCGCCGCCAGCGCGCGGGCGATCGCGATCCGCTGCCGCTGCCCCCCGGAGAACTCGTGCGGGTAACGCCCGGCCATCTGGGCGGGCAGCCCCACCCGCTCCAGCATGCCGCCGGGGGTCGTCTCGCGGTCGCGCGCCGCCGCGAGGCCGTCGGCGATCTGCGCGCCGATCCGCCGCCGGGGGTTGAGCGAGGCGTACGGGTCCTGGAAGACCATCTGGATCTTCGTCAGCGCCCGGTCCCTGCGCCGCAGGCCGAGGGGGGTCACCTGCCCGTCCTCGAACGCGATCGTCCCGCCGGTGGCGGCGGTGAGCCCGCAGACCGCCCGCGCCAGCGTCGACTTGCCGCAGCCCGACTCGCCCACCAGCCCGACGACCTCGCCGGCCGCCACGCTCAGGCTGGCCCCCGCCACCGCCCGTACGGCCGGACGGCCTGGCGTCCGGTGGTCGACGACCAGGTCGTCCACGGTCAGCAGGCTCACGAGCCCTCCCTCGGAAGTGCGTCCAGCAGGGCGCGGGTGTAGGGATGCTCCGGCGTGCGGAGCACCTGGGCGCGGGGGCCCGTCTCCAGGACCAGCCCCTCCCTCATGACGCTGACCTCGTCCGCCACCGCCGACATGACACCGAGGTCGTGCGTCACCAGCAGCACGGCGAGCCCGAGGTCGTCGCACAGGCCCCGGAGCAGCCGCAGGACCCCCGCCTGGACGGTGACGTCGAGCGCGGTGGTCGGCTCGTCGGCGATCAGGACCTTCGGACCGCACGCCAGCGCGATGGCGATGGCGACGCGCTGGCGCATCCCGCCGGAGAACTGGTGCGGGTAGCGGTCGACCGCCGCCGCCGGGCCGGGGATCCGCACCTGGCCGAGCAGCTCGATCGCCCGTGCCCGCGCCTCGGCCTTGCCGACCCCGAGGTGGTGCCGCATGTGCTCGGTGATCTGCCGGCCGATCGACAGCATCGGGTGCAGGCTGGTCGCCGGGTCCTGGAACACCATCGCGATCTCGCGTCCCCTGACCTTGTTCAGGTCGCGCTGGGACAGTTCGAGCAGGTTCCGCCCGTCTTCGAGGACGACGCGGCCGGACGTCCTCGCGCCGTGGGGGAGAAGGCCGAGCGCGGCCAGGCCCGTCATGGTCTTGCCCGAGCCGCTCTCGCCCGCCAGGCCGTGGACGCGGCCGGGCCGCAGGCCGATGTCGACCCCGCGGAGGATCTCGTGCTCGCCGATGGCGACCTTCAGTCCCTCGACGCTCAGCACCGTGGCGGCGCCGGTCGAGCTCATAGCGCACGCTCCTTGATGGCGCGGGCCGTACGGGGGTCCAGGGCGTCGCGCAGCGTGTCGCCGAGGAAGTTGAACGCCAGCACCACCGTCAGGATGGCGAGGCCCGGGAAGGTCGCGACCCACCAGCTGTCGAACACGTCCACTCCCGCGGCGACCATCGCGCCCCACTCGGGGGAGGGCGGCTTGGCCCCGAGCCCGAGGAAGGAGAGCCCCGACAGCAGGAGCAGCGCCGTGCCGATGTCGAGCGTGGCGAGCACCAGGATGGGGCCGGTCACGTTGGGGAGCACGTCCACCCGCAGGGAGCGCCATGCGGAGAAGCCGAGCAGCCGGCCGCTGAGCACGAACTCACGTTCCCGCATGCCGAGGACCAGGCCGCGCGTCACGCGGGCATAGGCCGGCCAGGCCACGACCAGGACCGCCAGCACCGCGTTGGTCAGGCTGGCCCCGAGCGCCGCGGCGACGACCATCGCGAGGATCACCGTGGGGAACGCGAAGACCAGGTCGGCCAGCCGCATGATCCCTTCCCCTACCCATCTGCCGAAATATCCGGCGCTGGCGCCGAGCGCGCCGCCGATCAGCAGGGACAGCACCACCAGCAGGAGCGTCAGCGGGATGGACACCCGGGCGCCGTACATGATCCGGGACAGGATATCGCGGCCGAGCTGGTCGGTGCCGAACCAGTGCCCGGGGCCGGGGGAGGCCAGCCGGGGCAGGTCCTGGGCCAGCGGATCGTGCGGCGCGAGCAGGGGAGCGGCGGCGGCGATCACGAGCCAGGCGAGGGCCACCACGGCCCCCACGACGGCGAGCGGCTGCCGCCACGCCTCAGGAAGTCGCGAAAGGATCCTCACGCGGGCCTCACTCCCGGGCGGGTGACCGAGAGCGGGCTCACTCCCAGGCGGGTGACCGAGAGCGGGCTCACTCCCGGGCGGGTGCCCGTGTACGGACTCACGACAGCCTCACTCTCGGGTCGATGACCCCGTACAGGATGTCGACCACCAGGTTGATGAGGACGTACACGCCGCCGACCACCAGGCCGACGCCCATCACGGCGGGCAGGTCGAGGGTCGTGGCGCTCTTGTACGCGTACTGGCCGATGCCGGGCCGGGCGAACACGGACTCGACCAGCACGGTGCCCGACAGCAGGCTGCCGAACGCCAGGCCCGCCACCGTGATGATCGGCACCAGCGCCGAGCGCAGCACGTACCGGAACAGGATGACGCGGCCCGGCAGGCCCTTGGCCCGCGCGGCGCGCACGTAGTCCTGCCCGAGCACCTCCAGCACCGCCGAGCGCGTGAAGCGGGTCAGCAGCCCGATCGTGTACGCGGCGAGCACGAGCGCGGGGGTGATCAGGTGGCCCACGGCCGACGAGAACACGTCCCACTGCCCCGCGAGCGCGGCGTCGACGGTGTAGAGGCCGGTTACGCCCGGCGGCGCGCTCATGTCGGGGGCGACGCGCCCGCTGCCCGGGGTGATCTGGAGGCGGAAGAAGAACACGTAGAACGCCACCAGCGCCAGCCAGAACGTCGGCACGGAGATGCCGATGAGGCTCACCACGCGCAGGACCTGGTCCGACAGCCGGTCGCGGCGCAGCGCGGCGACGACGCCGAACGCCACGCCGGCGACCAGCGAGATCACGATCGCCCCGCCGGCCAGCTCGATCGTGGCGGGGACGAACTCCGCCAGGTCGGTCAGGACGGGCCGGTGGCTCTGCTGGCTCATGCCGAGGTCGCCCCGGACGAGCCCGCCGAGATACGTCAGGTACTGCGCGGGGAGCGGCTTGTCGAGGCCGTGCTCGGCGCGGAACTGCGCGACGATCGCCGGGTCGCCCAGCGCGCGCTGGCCGAGGTTGGCCGTCACCGGGTCGCCCGGCACGAGGTTGGTCAGGACGAACGTGACGAGCGTGATCCCGAAGCCGAGCAGCACCGCGACACCGATCCGGCGCAGCAGGAACCGCGCCAGCGGATGCCGCGGCCCCCTTCCGCCCATGCGGGTGGACCGGCTTCCGCCCATGCGGGTGGCACGGCGCGGAGCCGTGCCACCCGCGGGGACGTCACTTGGCGCCGAGGGCTGCGACATCGACCGTCCACACCGGGTGGAAAGCGAGGCCGGTGACGGAGGCGGCCGTCACGATGTTCTGGCTGGGCTGGACCAGGGGGACGAACGGCCCCGAGGCGTTGAGCGTGTTCTGGATGTCGACGTACATCTGCTTGCGCGCGTCGTCGCCGATGGTCGTCGCGGCCTTGTCGCCCGCGGCCTCCAGCTCCTTGTCGGCCCCCGCCTTCCAGCCGGCGCGCAGGCCGACCGTCTTGCCGGGGAGGAAGGCCAGGTAGTCGCTCGGGTCCGGGTAGTCAGGTCCCCAGTACCACAGGCCGAGCTCCTCCTTGCCGTTGCGGTAGTTGTCGAGTGCGGTCGCCACCGGGGCGGGGGCCAGCTCGACGGTGATGCCGACCTCCTTGAGGTTGGCCTGGATGCGCTCGGCGAACGGCTGGAACGACAGGCCCTGGAGCGTGATGTCGCTCGGGTACTCCAGCTTGACGCTGGGGTCGCTCACGCCGCTGGAGGCGAGGGCCGCCTTGGCGCCCTCGACGTCCCGCTTGACGGCCTGGTCGGGGGACAGCGCGCCCAGCAGCATCGTCGGGATCACGCCCGGCGCCTGGACCGAGCCCTCACCGGCGAGTTCCAGCAGGCCCTGGTAGTCGACGCCCTTGCGGATGGCCTCGACGACCTTGGGGTTGTTCGTCACCTTGCTGACGCCCGGGTCCTGGTTGGCCAGCATGAACACGACGTTGGCCGAGGCGGTCTTGGTGGTCTGCAGGCCCCCGGCGACGCCCTTGATCTGGTCGCCGGACAGGTCGAGGGCGACCTGGCTGTCCCCCCGCTGCACGTTCAGTTTCTGGGTGGCGGACTCGACGTTGCGCAGCACGACCTTGGTGTACGTGGGCTTCTTCGCGCCCCAGTACTTGGCGTTGGCCTTCAGCACCACCTGTGACTGGGCGTTGAAGGACTCCAGCTCGTACGGCCCGGAGCCGGCTGAGGCGCCGTTGAGGAACTGCTCGGCCTTGTCGGAGGCGTCGGCGGTGCCGCCGTGCTCCTTGACGACCTTGGAGTTCACGATGCCGAGGGCGGGGTTCGGGAGGATGAACGGCAGCGCCGGGTTGGCGGTCTTGGAGGTCAGCGTGACGGTCGTGGCGTCGGTCTTGGCCACCTCGACCCCGTCGAGGAGGAAGGACGGGTTGCCCTTCAGGTCGCGCACCCGGTTCAGGGAGAAGACGACGTCGTCGGCGGTGACCGGGGAGCCGTCGGAGAACGTGGCGCCCTGCCTGAGCTTCAGCGTGAGCGTCTTGCCGTCGGCGGACTGCTCGTAGGACTCGGCGAGGGAGGGGACGGGCTTGGTGACGTCGGAGCCCTCGAAGGTCAGCAGGGTGTCGTAGAGCGCCTTGCCGATGAGCAGGCCGGTCGGCTCGTAGTTGCGGCCGGGGTCCGCGGTCTTGAGGGTGAAGGACGCGTCCATCACCAGGGTCTTGCTCGCGCCGCCGCTCTGCGACGACGGGGTGGGCGTGCCGCCACCGGAGCAGGCGGCGAGGGAGAGCGCGCCGGTGAGCAGGACCGGCAGCAGAGCCGCCTTCGCCTGCCATGCCGTACGGCGCCGCGGACGGGTCGCCATTCTGTGTCCTCCGGAATTGGTGCTATGTAGACGATTGTTACCGTGTCGTCCAGGATTGTCCGATGAAACGTCCAGCTCGCGGCGGGAAGCCGAGACGGATATAACGCTTAGGAACCAGGTATGACCGAAATGTCAGGCTCGCCGACGCCCGGGACCGGGGTCCCTGGACGGATCGGCATCGGCCTCCAGCTCGACGCGATACATATGAAGATCCTGGAGGTCCTGCGGGAGAACGGCCGTATCTCGGTCGCGGCGCTGGCCGAGCGGGTCGGGATCTCCCGGGCCAGTGCCTACACCAGGTTCGAGGCGCTGCGCGCGGACGGTGTGATCAAGAAGTTCACCGCCGAGGTCGACCATGTGCGGGCCGGTCTCGGCATCACCGCGCTGGTGTTCGTGACGGTGCGGCAGCAGATGTGGAAGCAGTTCCGCGCCCAGCTCGCGCAGATGCCGGAGGTGGAGTACTGCGCGATCACCACCGGGCAGCACGACGCGATGATCCAGGTCAGGATGGCCGACGTCGCGGCGGTCCACGCGCTGGTGACCGAGCGCCTGGCGAGCATCCCCGCCGTCAAGGCCACCGAGACGGTCTTCATCCTGGACGAGGTGCTCAAGCGGCCGTACGTCCTGCCCTCCGACCGCCGCCCCCGCCAGACCCCCCGCAGGCCCCCGGCCGACCCCCCACCCCCGCCGAACGTCCCCCTCGGCAAAATGCGCTTCGTAGGCGCCGCCGAAGGCCGCGCCGACATGCACAAGGAACCCTGACCCATATCGAGATGGCCTCCCCCGCCCCGGCCATGGGCGGGTCAGACCTCTTCGCAGACGCTGGTCTGGGGGGTGTCGTCGCCGTCGAAGGTGAACTCCTCCACCAGGCGGAGGCGGCCGTCGGGGAGCGGCTCGATGCGGCTGCCGCTGCGTCCGGAGGCGCGTCCGCCCGCTTTGAGCCCGTGGACGTACATGATCTCGATGCGGTCGTCGTCCCTGGTGCCCACGAATCGGCCTTGTGTCACGGTGTCGCCGGTGTAGCTGCCCCAGATGAGACCGTCCGCCTCCTCGTAGGCGAACCGCGTGGGTTCGACGGTGTTCACCTCGCTCGCCGTCGAGCTGATCATGATGAAACTGCGGCCGTTGAGAAGATTCCTGTCGCTCACGCCTCCGCATCGTTCCCACTCCCGGCCACCCGTGCCGCCCCTGCTGGACGTTTCGCTCACCAGTCCCGGAGCGGCGTGGTGATCCGTCTTCGGCCACCGGCCGAACAGAGGGATGATCTGTACGCCCGATCCGGAGGTGACCGGGCGGACACGCCGGCGGTGGAGGAACTCACCTGACGCGTCACGCGCTCGGCAGTCTGTCGCGGAGCTGGTGGCGACGCCTGACGCCCAGTTTCTGGTAGGCGTTCGAGAGGTGGACCTCCACGGCGTGCCGCGATGGCGGTCGGGACGGCAGCCGTACGGCACCGGGCCGGCGACGGCGGTGGCCTACCGCGTCG
>NZ_JBEZFH010000199.1:0-14390 GCF_040649355.1 Sphaerisporangium sp. NPDC049002
CGGCCTGATTGGTTCCATAGGGAGGTTCGACGCCCCACAGATGGATGCGTACTCCGAACGTCTGGGCCGCCTCGACGGCGGGGACCATGTCCTCGGCACGGCAAAGATATGGCCATGCCGATCACTGATATCGATCATGAGGCCGACCACAACGCTGACGACCCGAGCCCGGGAGTCCTTGGACGATGAAGACGAGACGGTCTGGTGGCCGACCGGTCCTGCGGCCTCAGAGCTACGCTGAAGTCATGGCAGCAGCGCCGCACCACTCCGAGGTTCACCGTATGGTGGACCGGCTCGCTCCCGGGCAGGTCGAAGCCCTGTACGTGATCCTCCAGAGCATGGTTGGCCAAGCACAGCCGGACTCGGAAGACATCGCCGGGGGGGAGCCCGCGGCTCCAGAGGTGCCCCAGAAGCATCGGTTCTCCTTCATTGGGATCATGGATGGAGAGCCGGAGCTGGCTGAACGGTCCGCGCAGATCCTGCGCGAGGAGTTGGGGAATCCAGCGGCGTGATCGTCGTTGACACCGGTGTGCTGGTCGCAGCCGTGAACCGTCGCGACAGATTTCACGCGTCCTGCGCGGCCTTTCTGGATACGGCTGCCGAACAACTCCACGTACCTACGATGGTGGTGACCGAGGTCTGCTACATGCTCGCTCGACCGGGGCACGGCAGTCCCAAGCTGTCGGCGACCTTCCTTGACGCCCTCGCGGGAGAGGGTCTGAAGGTGGAGGGTCTGACGACTCAGGATTTGGCTCGCATGGCCGAATTGGTGCGTCGGTACGCGAACCTGCCTTTGGACGCAGTAGATGCGGCAGTCGTAGCAACGGCAGAGAGACTGGGGACGACCAAGGTCGCCACGGTTGACCGGAAAGATTTCCAGATCGTGGTCCCCGCGCATTGTGAGGCGTTTCATCTGTTGCCGATCGAGCTGGCGTACGGCTGAGGTCAGAGGCGGCCGGCGGCCTTGAGGGCTAGGTAGGTGTCGGCGAGGGCGGGGGCGAGGTCGTCGGGGGTGGCGTCGACCACTTCGCATCCGTGGCGGCGGAGCCGGGCGGTGAGCCGTGCGCGCTCGCCGCGCAGGTGCTCGGCGGCCGCCGCGTCGTAGACCCGCTCCGCCGTGCCACGGCCCGCCGCCATCTCGGCGACGCGCGGATCGGCGGCGGCGGCGACCAGCACGACATGGCGCGAGGCCAGCTGCGGGAGCACAGGGAGCAGGCCCTCCTCCATGGCGGCCGGGTTCAGGTCGGTGAGCAGCACGACCAGGCACCGCCGCTTGGCCCGCGCGAGGACGGCCGCGACCATGCTCGCCGAGTCCGCCTCGACGAGCTCGGCCTCGATGGGCGCCATCACGTTGACCAGCGCCGACAGCGAGTCGGTACGGGAGGCACCGGACATCCACGCCCGTACGGCACGGTCGTGGGCGAGGAAGTCGACCCGGTCGCCTGCGCGGGTCGCGAGGGCGGCCAGCAGCAGGGCGGCGTCCATCGACCAGTCGAGACGCGGCCACCCGGCCGTGCCGGCGTCCATGCCGCCGCCAGGGCCGTTCGGCCGGGAGAGCGAGGTGTCGCCGCGGGGTCCGGCCGCTGCGGGGATGGGGGAGGTGCCGATCCGGCCGGCCGAGGTGCGGCCGGTGTCGAGGACGATCAGGACGCGGCGGTCGCGTTCGGGGCGCCAGGTCCTGACGACCACGTCCGAGCGGCGAGCCGTGGCACGCCAGTCGATCGAGCGCACGTCGTCGCCCACGACGTACTCGCGCAGCGAGTCGAACTCCGTGCCCTGGCCGCGCACCAGCGCGGGATGCTGTCCCTCCAGCTCGCGGAGCCTGGACAGCTTCGCGGGCAGGTGCTTGCGGCTGAGGAACGGCGGCAGCACCCGCACGGTCCAGGGCACGTGGTGCGACCCTTGACGGGCGGCCACGCCGAGGGGGCCGAGCGACCGTACCGTGATCGTGACGGCCTCGCGGTCGCCGCGCCGCGACGGCGTCAGCGTCGTGACGAGACGGCGGCGCTCACCGCCCGGGACGTCGAGGCGCAGATGGCGCGGGCTCGGCCCCGCCGACGGCGGCCAGGCGTCCCGGAGCGTGCCCCGTACACGCCGGCGCCCGGGGTTCTCGACGATCAGCTCCACCGCGACCGACTCGCCCAGCCGTACGAGGTGCTCGCCGCCGCGCCGGAAGCGCAGCGGGCGCACGCCCCCGGCGAACAGCAGGTCGATCACGATGAGCGCGCCCAGCGACAGCAGCAGGCCGAGCACGGCGTAGGCGGGCCGCGGCGCGAACAGCACGCCGATGGCGCCCAGCGCCGCGATCAGCCCCGCGCGGCCGGTCAGCGCCATCAGCGGGGGACCGGGACCGACGCGAGCACCCCGTCGAGCAGCCCGTCCGGTGTCGCACCCTCCAGTTCGGCTTCGGGACGGAGCTGGACGCGGTGCCGCAGGGCGGGCTTGGCCAGGGCCTTCACGTCGTCGGGGGTGACATAGGAGCGGCCGGACAGCCAGGCCCAGGCGCGGGCCGCCCCCAGCAGCGCGGTCGCGCCACGCGGCGACACGCCGAGTTGCAGGGACGGGGAAAGGCGGGTCGCGCGGGCCAGGTCCACGATGTACCCGAGCACCTCGGGGGCCACGTGGACCTTGGCGACCTCGGCCCGCGCCGCGGCGAGGTCGGCGGCCGTCGCCACCTGCTTGACGTGCGACAGGTCCTTCGGGTCGAACCCGTGCGCGTGGCGGTCGAGCACCGCGATCTCGTGGTCGCGCGGCGGCAGCGGCACGGTCAGCTTCAGCAGGAACCGGTCGAGCTGTGCCTCCGGCAACTGGTAGGTGCCTTCGTACTCGATCGGGTTCTGCGTGGCGACCACCACGAACGGGTCGGGCAGCTTCACCGGCGAGCCGTCGACGCTGACCTGCCGCTCCTCCATGGCCTCCAGCAGCGCGGCCTGGGTCTTCGGAGGCGTGCGGTTGATCTCGTCGGCGAGCAGCAGGTTGGTGAAGATCGGGCCCTCGCGGAAGGCGAACTCCGCCGTCTTGGCGTCGTACACCAGCGAGCCCGTCACGTCACCCGGCATCAGGTCGGGCGTGAACTGCACCCGCTTGAAGTCGAGGGAGAGGGTGGCGGACAGCGTGCGCACGAGCAGCGTCTTGGCGACGCCGGGGACGCCCTCAAGCAGCACGTGCCCCTTGCACAGCAGGGCGATCACCAGACCGGTGACCACGGCGTCCTGCCCCACGACCGCCTTGCCCACCTCGGCGCGCAGCGCCCCGAGCGCGTCCCTCGCCAGGTCGCCGGGGAAGGAGCCGGACGGCTCGTGGGCCGAGGGTGGCGGGGCGTCCGCGGGCGGCGGGGCGTCTGCGGGGGCCACGGCCGTCCCAGAAGGTCCGAAGGCCGGGCCGGGAGGCCGGAAAGGCTCGGAAGGGCCCAGAGACCCCGCAGGGCCTTGGCCTTCGGGAGGCGTCTGGGGCCAGGGGTGACCGGGCGATCCGCTCAACGGGCCTCCGGGCGGAGGTGTGGTCACGGCTCTCGTACCTGCCTTTCCAAGGTGTCGAGGTGGCCGGCCAGGGCCACGAGCCCGGCGTCATCGGCCGGTATCGGGCCGTACATGACCGAACGCACCCAAACCGCATCCTGCCCGGTCCGCAGAGCAGTCGCGGCGATGATCTCGTTGGGGGTCGCGTCGCCGGACAGCCCCAGCCTAGGGGCGAGCCGTGCGGCGCAGGCCGCCCGCAGGGTGGCGGAGGCGCGATCGCGGGCCCGGCGGGCGCGGTAGAGGCGGCCGCGCCCCTCGACGGTCTCGGCCGCGCGTACGACCACGGGGATCCGCTCCACCACCACGGGACCGAGGCGGCGGCCCCGCCAGCACGCGACCACCAGCAGCGCGACGCCGAGCTGGAGCACGGCCCAGGGCACCCCCGCCGGGACGAGATCCCCGGCGGCGGCGTCCCCCGACCCGGGGACGACCAGCGACTCGTCCGGCACCAGCCAGATCAGCACCGGCCTGGCGCCCGCGAGGTTGATCGCCAGCGCGGCGTTGCCGTCCTCGGCGAGCCGCTGGTTGGTCATGAACGCGCCGTCGCTCACCACGGTCACGACGCGGGGGCCGGACGTGCGCACCAGGGTCGGCCCGTCGGCGCCCGGATAGCAGCCGGTCGAGCCGGCGGGCACGGTGAGGGAGGCGCCTCCGGTGAACGCGCTGCCGGCCCGGGCGGCGGCGGGAAGGTCGCATCGCGGCTCCCTCGAACGCACCGCCACCTGGCCGCTCGCCGAGATCCCTGGGGCGAGCGTGGACAGGCCGTGCACCGTGCCGACGATCAGCCGGTCGGCGCGGGTGCCCGCGAGCGTGGCGATGTCGTCGTCGTCGAGGTAGGAGGTGCTGGACACCAGCAGCTGTGTGCCGGGCCCGTCGAGCCGTACGACCTCGCCGGGGGTCGAGACGCGCTCGACCCGGACTCCGCGCCGGCCAAGGATCTCGGCCAGAGCCCTGCCGCCGGTGAGCGTCGCGTCGGCGGGGTCGAGCCGCCTGCCCTCCGTGGAGGTGCCGGTCACCAGCGCGGTGAGCCCGGCGACGACGACCACGATCAGACCGAGGAGCAGCATGCCGCGCCCGCCGCGCCAGATGCTCCGCGCGGTCGCGGACGTCGAGGTCGAGGGGCCGCCGGAGGCGGCCGGGGCACGCTCGGGCACCGTGACGGTCATGGCGCGCCGCCCCCGTCCGATGCGGGGGCGGGCCGTCCCTGTGCCGTGACGGCCATCGGCTGCCCTGCCGTGCCGGTCATCGGCTGCCCGCCGTGGCCGGGGTGATAGCGGCCGGTCTGGCGGCACGCAGGTCGTGGTCGAGCCCCGACATGGCCTGGTAGCCCTCCGTGGTTCCCGGCGCCTCGCCGTAGGTCACGTCGTCGAACAGGCGCGCCGCCGCGGCGAGCCTCGCGGCGAACTCGGGAAGCTCACGTCCCGCCGCGTCGGCCAGCTCGTCCGCCGTCCTTCCGGGCTGCGGCGCCACGATGGCCCGGTGCTCCAGGTCGCGCGCGATGGCCCGGAGCCGTTCACGGATGGCCTCGGCCCAGCGCGACTCCCCGGCCAGGCGCTCGGCCTCGGCCCGGTGCTCGTCTGCCGTGCGCTCGCGGGCGCCGTAGAGCCCGTCAACGGCGGCCCGGCGGCTCCGCGTGGCCCGCTTCGCCTGCCAGGCGATCAGCACGATCAGGGCGGCGAGGATGAGAAGCACGATGACCAGCGCGAAGACGCCTCCCGAAACCCCTCCGGGCGCGTTGTCGAGGAGGCCGTCGAGGAACTCCCGCACGCTCCTGAAGATCCGGTCGATCAGCGACTCCTGCTGGTACTCGGGCCTGACGAGCTCTTCCACGGCCCTCCGGCGCGCTTCTTCGCGCCCGATGTCGTCGAGGACCACGGCCCCGGCCAGAGAGATGATCACGGCGCTCCGGGGGCGCCGGTGGCCTGCGGCCCCGTGGAGCCCGGCGCGTACGGCCCGCCGGGTCCAGCTCCGTAAGGCGCGCCAGGTCCAGGTCCGTACGGTCCGCCGGGCCCAGGTCCGTAAGGCGCGCCAGGTCCAGGTCCGTACGGTCCGCCGGGCCCAGGTCCGTACGGCCCGCCGGGGCCGGGCGCGTGGGGACCGGAGGCGCCGGCGGCGTGGGAGGGATGCCACAGGTCGTCGGCCGTGGCCGACACCCAGCCCTGGCGCTGCTGCTCGATCGCGGCGGTCTGCAGCACGAGGTCGAACGCCTCGGCCCGCATCCGGCGGTCGGTGTAGAGCAGCCCGTTGACCCCGGCCTGGATGGGATAGGTGATCATCGAGCTGAGGATGCCTCCCACGGTGAACAGGATGGCCGTGATCACCGTGGCGGCGACGCTGCCCTGCCCGACGGCCGACACGATGAGGCTGATGACGCTGAAGGGCACCGACAGCACGCTGCCGAGCACACCGGCCAGGAGCCCGGTCAGGATCAGGATGCCGAGCACGCGCCAGAAGTCTCCGCTGACGAGCGTCCACGACCTGCGCATCGACTCGACGACGCCGCGCCGCTCCAGCACGACCGCCGGGGCGGCCAGGGCGAAGCGCGTGCTGATGAACAGCGCGTACGCGATGTAGGCCACGACGAGCACCATGCCGACGAGCACGATGGCGGTCACGCTAGCCCCGGCGGCGGCGAGGGCCAGGACGAGCGCGATCCCTACGGCGAGCGGGGCCAGCGCGATCAGCCCGGTGAGCAGGGCCAGCCCGAACAGGGCGGGCAGCCGTGAGCGGGTGAGCCTCCAGGCCTCGCCGATGGTGATCTTTCCGCCGAAGACCGAACGGCCGAGGATCCGCGTCAGGACGCCGGTGAGCATGGTGACCAGGAAGAACTGCATGATCATCGACAGGGCGGCCCCGCCGAGCTGGGCGACCAGCCCGCCGATGGGCACGTCGGCGGCGCCCGACTCCAGCGCCGCGGGGTTCGTCAGCAGGCCGCCGACGGAGCGGTAGTAGACCGCCTGGCCGATCGCCAGGGGGAGAGTGCCGATCGCGGCGGCGATGGCCGACAGGCCGAGCGTGGCCTTCGGGTTGGAGCGGATCAGCTTGATGGTGCCGTCGAGGATGTCGCCGAGGCCGAGGGGGCGCAGCGGGATGATCCCCGGGCGCAGCGCCTGCGGCGGGGGGCGGTAGCCGTACGGCTGCCCGTAGACGGGCGCCTGCCCGTGAGCCCCGTACGATGACCGACCTTGGTCGTAGGGGACCTGCCCGTACTGCGGGGCCCGCGCGTCCGGGTCGTGTCCGGGCGGGACCGGCGCCGCCCGGCCGTCAGGGGCCTGGCCGTGACCGGGCGGGCCGTAAGGAGGCCGGCCGGGACCGGGCTGAGCCGGGGGGACGGGCGGGGCTGAGCCGCCGGGAGCGGTCCACGGCGTCTGGCCCTGGCCGGAGTACGGCGGAGGCTGGTTCTCCGCCCAACCCGGGGGCGTGCTGGGCGTGGAGCCGTGACCGTCTGACATATCCCAATCCTGGCATGTCGCACCGCTCTCCGTGGTGGCCGGTCAAGCGATCAAGGACAGGGATGGCCGAATATGGGGCGCTTGGCGCAGACTTGGGGAGGAACCACGGGGGCCCGCGCCACGCCACGCCACAAGCTCATCGAGCCAGATCATTGGCGGGTTCCGTAACCTGCGCCTAAAATTCGGCTTTTGGTGAAGCCAATGTTCGATCGTTTATCACCCTGCGATGACTCGCGGGTAGCCTTCGGTCGGTCGTACGGCTTTCGCCTCAACCTCCAAAACTGTGCAGAACGAATGAGGGGCCATGAAAGGACGCGTGCTGGTCGTCGACGACGACGCCGCTCTCGCCGAGATGCTCGGCATTGTCCTTCGGGGCGAGGGCTTCGAGCCGTCGTTCGTATCCGACGGAGACAAGGCGCTCGACGCGTTCCGTGACACCCGGCCGGACCTGGTCCTTCTCGACCTGATGCTGCCCGGAGCCGACGGCATCGACGTGTGCCGCCGCATCCGCGCGGAGTCCGGCGTGCCGATCGTCATGCTGACCGCCAAGAGCGACACCATCGACGTCGTGCTCGGCCTGGAGTCGGGGGCGGACGACTACATCGTCAAACCCTTCAAGCCGAAGGAGCTCGTGGCGCGGGTGCGCGCGCGGCTGCGCCGCACCGACGAGCCCACGCCCGAGGTGCTGCAGATCGGCGACATCACCATCGACGTCGCCGGCCACTCGGTCAAGCGCGAAGAGGAGACCGTCAACCTCACCCCGTTGGAGTTCGACCTGCTGGTCGCGCTCGCCCGCAAGCCGCGCCAGGTGTTCACCCGCGAGGTGCTGCTGGAGCAGGTCTGGGGCTACCGGCACGCGGCCGACACGCGGCTGGTCAACGTCCACGTCCAGCGTCTCCGCGCCAAGATCGAGAAGGATCCCGAGCATCCCGAGATCGTGGTGACGGTACGCGGCGTCGGTTACAAGGCCGGTCCGGCGTAGGCGGCCCCGCCGTGCCCGCGCTGTGACCCCCGGACATCCCGATGGCCTCCCCGACCTCGTCTTCAGGCGCCGTCCGCAGCGCGTCCAGGCCCAAGGCGAAGAGGAAGACCCGGCGGACCCCGCGCCAGATCGTGCGCGGCGTCCGCAGGCGGGCCCGCCGCGCCGTGGGCCGGGTGCGCCGGATCTGGCGGCGCTCGCTGCAGCTCAGGGTCGTCACCAGCACGATGGTCATCTCCATGATCGTCGTCGCGGTGCTGGGCACCTTCCTCACCCAGATGATCACCAAGGCCGTCCTGGACGGCCGCGTGCACGCGGCCATCGCCGAGGCGCAGGCCAACGTCACCACCGTGGCGAGCTACCTCAACCAGCCTCAGGTGGCGGTGTCCAAGCAGTCGGTGGCCTCGCAGGAGGACAGCTCCGAGATCGTCATGGGCGCTCCGCTCGAACAGGCGGCGCTGGCCCTCGCCGTGCGGTCGGACGCCCGCTACAGCGTGGTGATCCTCAACGCCGACGAGGTCGGCCAGGACCGCGGCACGGGGAACGTCGATCCGAAGAGCGTGCCCCAGCTGCTGCGCGACAAGGTGCGGCAGGTCAAGGATCCGCCCCAGTGGCAGTACACCTCGCTCTACTACCTGCACGACCCGAAGCCGGTGCCGGCCGTCGCCATCGGCTCGCTGGTGTCGAACATCTACGGCGGCGACTACGAGGTCTACCACTTCTTCCCGCTCACCGACGACGAGTACACCCTCACCATGGTCCAGCGGTGGCTGATCGTGGTGGGCGTGGCCCTGGTGCTCCTGCTCGCCGCCGTGGCGTCGCTGGTCACCCGGCAGGTGGTCACCCCGGTCCGGCTCACCCGCCAGGCCGCCGAGCGCCTCGCCGCCGGGAAGCTCTCTGAGCGGCTGCGCGTGCGCGGTGAGGACGACCTCGCCCGCCTCGCGACCTCCTTCAACGAGATGGCCTCCAACCTGGCGCTGAAGATCCACCAGCTGGAGGAGCTCTCGCAGGTCCAGCGGCAGTTCGTCTCCGACGTCTCCCACGAGCTGCGCACCCCGCTGACCACCGTGCGCATGGCGGCCGACCTGCTGTACGAGAGCCGCGAGGACTTCGAGCCCGCGGCCTCGCGCTCGGCCGAGCTCATGCAGAACCAGCTCGAACGCTTCGAGTCGATGCTGGCCGACCTGCTGGAGATCAGCCGGTACGACGCCGGGGCCGCCACGCTGGACATCGACTCGGTCGACATGCGCGACGTGGTCCTGCGGGCGGTCGGGGACTCCCAGCCGCTGGCCGAGCGCAAGGCCACCAGGCTCGACCTGCGGCTGCCCAACGAGCCGTGCATGGCCGAGGTCGAGAGCCGCAGGGTCGAGCGCATCCTGCGCAACCTGCTGTTCAACGCCATCGAGCACGGCGAGGGCCGCGACATCGTGGTCACCCTCGGCGCCGACCGCGACGCGGTGGCGGTGGCGGTGCGCGACCACGGGGTGGGGCTCAAGCCCGGCGAGGAGAACATGGTCTTCGACCGGTTCTGGCGGGCCGACCCCTCACGGGCCCGCACCATCGGCGGCACGGGCCTCGGCCTCGCGATCTCCCGTGAGGACGCCATGCTGCACGGCGGCTGGCTCCAGGCGTGGGGCATGCACGGCGAAGGGTCGCAGTTCCGCTTGTCGCTGCCCCGCCAGGCGGGGGCCGAGCTGCGCGGGTCGCCGCTGCCGCTGGTGCCCCCGGAGATCGAGATGCGGCGCACCTGGAGGGGCCAGGCCACGCCGGTCCTGTCCCCGGCGATCGAGGGAGGGTTCGATGCCGACTAGGACCGGGGGGCGGAGGCTGCGAGCGTTCGCCCTCGCCGCCGTCGTCCTCGCCTCGGCGTCCTGTTCCACGGTGCCGACCGGGGGCAGCATCTTCGCGGCCCGGGACGCGGGCGGGGGCGACCCGCTCAGCCAGCCGTACGTCCGGATCCTCGCCGGCCCGCCGAAGCCGAACGGCTCGCCCCTGGAGATCGTCGTCGGCTTCCTCGCCGCGGCGGCGAGCTTCGACGACCCCCTCCGCGCCCTGGCCAGGCAGTACCTCACGGGCGAGGCCCAGCGCACCTGGAGCCCCTTCGACGCCATCACGATCTACGACGACGCCAAGCCCAGCACCGACTCCCCGAGGGACGACATCCAGCAGGCGCACGTGGCGCTGAAGGGCACCCTGCTCGGCGAGCTCGACGGCGACGGCCACTACGTGCCGAGCGACGCCTCGGCGGGCACCGGGCTGAACAAGGGCTTCACGCTGGTGAAGGTGGGCGGCCAGTGGCGCATCTCGTCGGCGCCGGCGGGGCTGCTGCTGTCGGACGACGACTTCAAGCGCGCCTACCGGTCCTTCGAGCTGTACTTCGCGGCGTACCAGTCGGTGGGCCTGGTCGCCGACCAGGTGCGGGTGCCGATCAACCCCGGCGAGGGGCTGGGCAAGACCCTGGTCCACCGGCTGCTCGTCGGGCCGACCGCGCCGCTCAGGGGCGCGGTCGAGTCAGCGTTCGGGCCGAACGTCGACGTCAACAGGGTCTCCGTCGAGGGCGACACGGTCGTGGCCGACTTCACCTACGGCATCGTCGACTCGGCCCTGATCCCCGGGAACAGGGAGGCACTGGCGGCCCAGCTCTCGTGGACGCTCAAGCCGCTGACCGAGTCGCGGCGCATCGAGGTGAGGGTCAACGGCGAGCAGTTCCCCGGCGGGCCGTTCGTCATCGACCCGCGCGACTACGAGCGCTTCGACCCCGACGTGCTGTCTTCCCAGCCCACGACCTACTACCTCCAGCAGGGCAAGCTCCACAGGATCGACAAGGACAGCGACAGCCCCGTGACGCTCGGCACGGGTGGCCAGGCGCGGCAGTTCACGCACCTCGCGGTGTCCAACGACGAGCCGCCCAAGATGGCCGCACTGGAGAAGGGCGGCGGCCTCTGGGTCACCGGCATCTCCTCCGGCGCCCAGTGGCAGCGCTGGATCGAGGGCCCGGGGCTGACCCCGCCGTCGTGGGACCGCTACGGGGACGTCTGGTCGGTCTCGCGGCAGGGGCCCCACAAGTCGCAGGTGCTCAGGTCGCACGACCCCTCGCAGCAGTTCACGGTCAGCGCGCCCGGGCTGGAGTCCACTGACGTCAAGGCGTTCCGCGTCTCGCGTGACGGGGCCCGGGTGGCCGCCATCGCGGACGACGGCCACGGCGAGCAGGTCCTGCTGGGCTCGATCAACCGCACGACCTGGGCTGTGGAGAACCTCCACCCGCTGGTGCCGGCCGAAGACGGCCAGCGCATCGCCGACATCGCGTGGCGGGACGCCAGCACGCTGCTGGTCCTCTCGGACACCAAGTCCGACCGCGTGCTGACCCCCTGGTCGGTCACGCAGGGGGTCAGGGTCGAGGCGGCCAAGGCGGCGGCCCGCATCGAGACCATCACCGCGGGCCCGGACCCCATCTCGGTCCTGGCGGGCACGGCGCAGGGCGAGGTGCTGTTGTGGGACCCGCAGAAGCGCCAGTGGAGCACGCTCGTCAAGAGCGGAGCCGGGGCCCCGGTCTACCCCCTCGGCTGAGCCGCGCCGGGCCGCCTGTGGACAGGCGTCCGGAACTGTCGGTGGCGGGCCGCATGGTGGCGGGGTGATGACCGCGTTCCTCGACCTCGTCCTGCCCGCTCGCTGCGCCGGGTGCGCCCGGGCCGGCGCGGTGGTGTGCCCCGCCTGCGCGGCGGAGCTCCACGGCGATCCGTGCCCGAGGGCGCCCAGTCCGGCTCCCCACGGGCTGCCCGCCTGCTGGGCGGCCGCCCGCTACGAGGGGGCGGCCCGCCGCGCCATCCTCGCCTACAAGGAGCGCGGCCGTACGTCGCTCGCGCGCGCGCTCGCCGCGCCCCTGGCCGCCACCCTCGTGGCGGCCCTGCGGGAGGCGGGCGCCCTCGACGCGCCGTCGGCCCTGGTCCCGATCCCGAGCTCCCGCGGGGCCGTGCGGCGGCGTGGCCATGATCCCGTCGGGCGGCTGGCGGAGCTGGCCGTACGGGCGCTGCGGGCACAGGGCAGGCCGGTGACGCTGGCGCCGGTCCTCGCGCAGTGTCGGCGGGTGCGCGACCAGGCGGGCCTGAGCGCCTCGCAGAGGGCCGCGAATCTGGCCGGAGCATTCGGGGTTCGGCAGACCGGAAACGTCCGCGAGCATCCTCTGTGGGGGCGGCCGGGCCCTTTCGCGGTGCTGGTCGACGACATCGTGACCACCGGCACGACGCTGGCGCAGGCCGCGGAAGCGCTGCGCCGCGAGGGCGTCGTGGTGCCGCTGGCGGTGACCCTCGCCGCCACGCCGCGCCGCGCGCGACACGCCCGGTTAAGTCCAATCCGAAAAGATTACGAAGGGTAATGAATTGGTCAAATCCGGAGCCTGCCCCGGCAGTCACATGTTCCTGGCCAGGACATCCAACGTCCCAGCTCACCGGATGCGAGAAGCCTTCGCACACCGGCCCCGAGCATCGTCAACTTCCCGTCTGCCCAAGGGCTGGAGGCCGTAAGCAGATCACTGACAGTGATCATTCGGCTGATCTCCCGGCTGACATTCGCGCCGGTAGCGACTAGCGTTCGAGCCATGGCACCCGTTCGGGTCCGTGGTTGCGCCGGACCGACCCCCGTGAGGGGACAGGAATGGCTAGCCGATGCCAGCCGCAGGCGAAACGGCCCACGTAAGGCGACTCTTCGTCGACCGATCACGGTGCGGCTTAGAGGTAAGTCCTGCCTTCCCGGAGGGTCAGATGCCCTCCGCAAGAAGAGAAGGGCAGTAGTGGCGACTGAGCCGCGAACCCCTCAGCAGGCGGATGTGGGGACGAAGACCAGGTCGGCCGAGCGGGTGCCCTCCTCGCAGTCGAGACGAAGGGGGGCCTTTGAGTGGACATCATCGTCAAGGGACGGCACACCAGTGTGAGTGACCGGTTCCGCGATCATGTGACAACGAAGCTGGCCAGGATCGAACGACTGGACAACAAGCTCATACGAGTGGACGTGGAGGTGTCCAAGGAGGCGAACGTCCGGGCGACCGACGACCGCGAGCGGGTGGAGTTGACGATCCACTCCAAGGGCCCCGCCGTCCGGGCGGAGGCGTCCGCCGACGATCGGTTCGCGGCGCTGGACATCGCCCTCGGCAAGCTCGAAGGACGGCTCAGGCGCATCGCCGACCGGCGCAAGGTCCACCACGGCAACCACTGTCCCCCCTCGGTCGCCGAGCTGACCTCCGCTCTGGCCGACAACTACGAACCGCTGCCCGAGCCGCTCCCCGTAGAGCCCCAGGTGCAGGAGAAGGCCGCGGCCGGGAAGCCCTCACGCGAGGGCGAGTACTCCGAACCGATCGTCCCGATCGCGATGGAGGGTGACGGCCCCCTGGTCGTCCGCGAGAAGTTCCACGAGGCCGACCCGATGACCATCGACCAGGCGCTGCTGGAGATGGAGCTCGTCGGACACGATTTCTATCTGTTCAGGGACAAGGAGTGCGGGCAACCGAGCGTCGTGTACCGGCGTGTCGGGTATGCCTATGGAGTCTTGCGGCTCGTAGAACAGTAACCAACGCGTTCGAAGATCCTCTCGACCAGCCCCGCGCGTCGGAAACCCATGTAATGATGGCGGTTCCGACGGCGCGGGAGCGTCGCGCGGTAGGGATCGACCTACCTTGCGCGATCTGGCTCCCCACGAGGAGGAGGCGTGACGCAGACCGACGAAACGGCCGGCCGCTCCGGGCGTGAAGAGCCGATCCGCGTGCTGATCGTTGACGATCACGCGTTGATCCGGCGGAGCCTGGAGCTGGCGCTGGCCGCGGAGCCGGACATCGAGGTGGTCGGCGAGGCGAACGACGGACAGGAGGCGGTCGAGATCGCCGATCGTCTCCTGCCCGACGTCGTTCTGATGGACGTCCGGATGCCCCGCCAGGGCGGCATCGAGGCGACCAGGGTCATCAAGGCATCGGTGCCGAGCGCGCGCATCGTCATGCTGACCGTGAGCGACGAGGAAGAGGACCTCTTCGAGGCGATCAAGGCGGGGGCCACGGGCTACCTGCTGAAGGACGTGCAGATCGACGAGGTGCCGGACGCCGTGCGCGGCGTCCACGAAGGCCAGTCGCTCATCAACCCGGCTATGGCGGCCAAGCTCATCAGCGAGTTCGCCAACATGAGCCGCAAGGAGGCCGAGCGCCCGCCGCAGCTTCCCGTGCCACGGCTGACCGAGCGCGAGATGGAAGTGCTGCGCCTGGTCGCCAAGGGCATGAACAACCGCGAGATCGCCAAGCAGCTGTTCATCTCCGAGAACACCGTCAAGAACCACGTGCGCAACATCCTGGAGAAGCTGCAGCTGCACTCGCGGATGGAGGCGGTGGTCTACGCGGTGCGCGAGCGCCTCCTGGAGATCACCTGAGCTCAGGCGAGCCCTGCGGGAGACTCCCGCAGGGCCGCC
>NZ_JBEZFH010000200.1:0-14344 GCF_040649355.1 Sphaerisporangium sp. NPDC049002
CAGTGGGCCAGGACTATCACCGTGAAGACGCCCAGCCCGGCCTTGTGGTACCGGCTGTTGAGGGCGTTCAACTGGACTGGAGTGGCCGTTACTGCCTCGGTCGCCATGCGCAAACCTCGATCCCAGGAATCTTGACCGCGAGCCCGGCGCGCGGGTCTCCGCACGGGGGGGTGCTCCCCTCACGCCGCGTTCGCGCGACGGCGCCGGGAACCTGCGTCCAATTGTTCCGGGCCGCTCATGACACGGTCTTCTTCCGGCTTGCTCACTTACCGCCACCGAACGGCGACGCCCGGCTCAGCTCGCCACGGGTTCATCTCCCCGCCTGCTCAGCTCGCCGCGGGTTCGGCTCGCCGCGGGTTCAGCTCGCCGCGGGTTCGGCTCGCCGCGGGTTCAGCTCGCCGCGGGTTCGGCCGGCCGCTCGGGCGGGTCGAAGGGGCCCCAGGCGAAGGCCGGCAGCCACGGCCCCGGATCCTGGCTCCAGGAGAGCTCCGCGATCTGCGCGTACGTGCGCCGCCCGGCGAGCGAGCGCAGCAGGTCGTACCGGGGCGCGCCCAGCGTGGCCACCGGCGGACCTCCCTGGCCGGTCACCCAGAAGACGCCGTCGGTCTCGACGCGCAGCGGGGGAAGGCCGAGCCTGTCCGCCTCGGCGGAGAAGCCGGAGACGACGACGTCGAGCGCCCCCGGGTACGCCGGGTGCGTGGCGGGCGGCGGCACGCCCAGGGCGTGGCGGACGTCCAGTTCGTGGGTGAACGCGTCCATCACCAGGATGGGTGCCCGCCGGGCCCCGCCCGCGGCGACGAGCCGCTCCACCTGCTCACCCAGGTCCGCCCACGCGGTGAGCAGGCTCGCGAGGCCGGCGTCGGACGGTGGTTCCACAGGGACGCCCGTCACCCGCGCGCAGATCCCGACCAGGTGCGCGACGACGTCGCGGATCGTCCACTCCGGGCACGCGGCGACAGGGACGCCGACCGCGTCCGGACGTTCCGCCAGCAGCCGCGAGAGGTTGTCCCGGACGTGGCGGTAGGCCACGGCCTCGGGGATGCGCTCCCTGCCGGGAGCGGATGTCACGTACCGGCCGGTCGCCATGCGCCACTCTCCCCTGACTCGCCCGCAACCCGCATGACCGTCACAGAGGCACGTTCCCGTGCTTGCGCTGCGGCGACTGCTTGCGCTTGTTGCGCAGCATCGCCAGCCCGCGTGCGACCGCCGAGCGGGTCTGCACCGGATCGATGACATCGTCGACCAGCCCCCGTTCGGCGGCGTAGTGGGGGTGCATGAGTTGTTCCGCGTACTCGGCCACGAGCTCGGAGCGCAGCGTCGCGGGGTCCGCGGCGGCGGCCAGTTCCTTGCGGAAGATGACGTTCACGGCGCCCTCGGCGCCCATCACGGCGATCTCGTTGGTCGGCCAGGCCAGCGAGAGGTCCGTGCCGATGGTGCGCGAGTCCATCACGATGTACGCGCCGCCGTACGCCTTGCGCACGATGACGTGGATGCGCGGCACCGTGGCCTCGCAGTAGGCGTACAGCAGCTTGGCGCCGTGCCGGATGATCCCCTCGTACTCCTGGTCGGCGCCCGGCAGGAAGCCCGGCACGTCGATCAGCGTCACCAGCGGGATGCTGAAGGCATCGCAGAACCGGACGAACCGCGCGGCCTTCTGGGAGGCGTGGACGTCCAGGACGCCGGCCAGCACCATCGGCTGGTTGCCGACCACGCCGACCACCTCGCCGTCGATGCGGGCCAGCACGCAGATCACGTTCTGCGCCCAGTCCTCGTGCATCTCCAGGAACTCGCCGTCGTCCACCAGTTCGGCGACGACCGCCCGCATGTCGTACGGCTTGTTCGGCTCGACCGGGACGATCTCGGCCAGCCTCGGCCGTACGTCCGTGGCCGCGTCGCAGGCGGGCGCGCTGGGAGGGAACTCCAGGTTGTTGCCGGGCAGCATCGAGACGAGGTACCGCACGTCCTGCAGGCAGCCGTCCTCGTCGTCGTGGACGAACGTGGCCACGCCCGAGCGCTTGCCGTGGACGTCGGCGCCGCCCAGCTCCGCGTGGGTGACCCGCTGCCCGGTCACGGCCTCGACGACGTCGGGCCCGGTGAGGTAGAGCTGCGCGGTGTCGCGGACCATGAAGGCGAAGTCGGCCAGTGCCACGGTGTACGCCGCTCCTCCCGCGCACGGCCCGAGCACGACGCTGATCTGCGGTATCACCCCCGACGCCTGGACGCTGCGCTGGAAGATGCCGCCGTACCCGCTGAGCGCGACCACGCCCTCCTGGATCCGGGCGCCCCCGCTGTCGATCAGGCCGATGATGGGGGCGCCGGTGGAGATCGCCAGGTCCATCACTTTGTGGATCTTGGCCGCGTGCCCGGCGCCGAGCGACCCTCCGAAGATCGTGAAGTCCTGGGCGTAGACGAACACCCGGCGGCCGTCGATCGTGCCGGACCCGGTGACCACGCCGTCGGTGTGCGGGCGGTTGTCCTCCATGCGCAGGCCGTGTGCCTGATGGCGTCGGTACATGTCGAGCTCGATGAACGAGCCCTCGTCCAGCAGGGCGTCGATCCGCTCGCGCGCCGTGCGCTTGCCGAGCGCGTGCTGCCGCTCGATCCCCTGGGGGCGGCCGGAGACGATCGCGTCGCGCAGCTCCCCGTGCTTCTCCCGAAGCGATCCCATCGACCGGGGCGGTGGGGCGTCCTCCTGGCGTTCCCCGTTCACCTGCTCGTCGGGACGGACGCGGGCGCCGTCCTTGGCCGGCCTGGGCACGGAGACCGGCACGAAGTCAAGCTCCACGGTGCCCAACGGCGCCCCCATCACGGGGTAGTCGAGGCTCGGGCTTGTCGCGATCCGCTCGCTCATGGCGGCATCTCCCCTCATTGCGCTCCTACGGACGTCAGGCTCGGACGTACCGCCCCCGCCTGCCGAGCGGACAGATGGCCGCTTTCGCGCAGCCAGCGCACCGTGTCACCGACGGTCTCGGCGACGGGCCGGGGCGCGATGCCGAACGTGCCGGCGTTCTCGGCCACCCGCGTGGCGCAGGCGCACGTGTAGATGGCTCCGTACTCGGCGGGGATGTGCCACGGCCACACTCGCTGGACCAGATCGGTGAGCAGCCCGATCGGGATCATCCCCCGGGCCGGCAGGAACAGCGCCGGAAGCGCGCGCCCGGTGACCTCGCGCAGCACCTTCACGTACTCCCGGGTGGAGAGGTAGCGGCCGGGCCCGAAGTGGCGGTCAGGACCGTCGACCGGCGAGCCGAGCACCTTGGCGTGCAGCGCGGCGGTGTCCCGCACGTCGCCGATGGGGAACCCGCCGAGCGGCCAGATGGGGGTGAGCCCGCGGAGCACGGCTCGCACGCGCGCGTTCTGGTCGCCGAGGTACGGGTCGTACGGCCCGAGCAGGGCGGGCGGATAGGTGATGACCACCGGCGCCCCCTCCTCCTGGTGCCGGCGCGCGATCGCCTCCGCCTCGGCCTTGCTCGCCATGTACGTCTCGCGGGGCCGGCCGACCGGCGAGCCCTCGTCGATCACCCGGCCCGGCGCCGGGAACATCGCGACGATGCTGGACACGTGGACGATCTTGCCCGCCCCGGCGCGTCGCGCGGCGGCGAGCACGAGTTCGGTGCCCCGCCCGTTGACCTCGCGCATTCTCGCGCGGAGCCTGCTGTCGAAGGAATACACCGACGCCGCGTGCAACACGGCGTCGGCACCGCGCGTCGCCCGGGCCACGCTCGCCTCGTCGGTGACGTCACCGGGAACGGCCTCGACGTCGTCGCGGCCGAGGCCGAACGGCGCGAGGGCACGGCCGACTTTCGAGACGTCGCGGACGAGCATGCGAACCCGGTGGCCCGTCTGCACAATCGCCGCGACCGAATGGGCACCGACGAATCCAGTACCGCCGGTCACGCTCACCAGCATCAGACCATCTCCTCTGATCCACACCAGTCAAATGCCTGGCCCTCCCGCCTGTCATCTCCGAGTGTGCTTTGACCCGGAGTAAGGAGGCACGTCGATCACCAGTATCCCCCTCAGAAGGGCGCGCAAGGCTGGCAGGATGCTGTTACCGGCGTGCAACTTGCTGTCGCGGAATTGTCTGGCCCCGGCGCCGTGGATATCGGAGAGTTGGTGATGCGAGAACGAAAACGACGACCGAGAGAAGAGGCCAGAAATGAGAAACCAGAACTTCACGAGCGGGGCGGTCCGATGCTGGTGGAAATGACGATGCGGCGCGCCGGCGGAAACACGGCGCCGAATTCACCGGTCGACGGGATCCGGATACTGGCCCTGCTGCCCAGGCACTGGCACAAGGATCTCCGGCACGTCCTCGGGCACATCGCCATCCGCGTCCACATCGACGAGGACACGACCGACACGCGGATCCGCGCCCAGGTGGCCGCGATCCTCACCCATCCCGAGGCCGGCGACTGGGAACTCGCGACCCTCCACACCCTGGCCGGTGGCCGGCACGGGCCACCGAGGCCGCTACGCGAGGCCGCCGGGCCGTACGAGGACCGTCAGATCCAGTTCTCCTCCTTGGCGCGCAGTGCGGCCTGAAAGCGGTTGACGGCGCCGAGCCGGGCCATGAGGTCCGCGACGTAGCGACGGTAGGTCCGGACGGAGACGTCGATCTCACGCGCCGCGATCTCGTCCTTGTCGGCCCTCGCCATCACCTCCAGGACCTTTCTCTCCAGCTCGGAGAGAAGCGGCGCGTCCGTACTGGGCTCGGTGAACTCGCGGAAATCGGTGGCGGCGTCCCACACCCCGTCGAAATAGGTGACCAACTGGGAGACCAGGCCGGGCTCCTTCACGAGTAACGCGCCCCGGGAGCTTTCCTTCGGATGGATGGGAACGACCGCGATACTGCGGTCGAAAATCAACATCCTGTCCATGGGGTCTTCCGTGATGTGAATCTGACCCCCGAGGCTGACGACCTCACGCAGATATGCGGACATGTTCTGATCGTCAAGTGCCTTGGGATGGTAAACCGCCTTGACGGCGAGCCCACGGCGCAACGAGCGAGTATCCAAAGGCAGCGCCGTCTCGATGGCGCCGAGTGAAAGGGGTCCCCCCGGATGCAGGCACAGCGTTTCCTTGTACGAGAAGAATCCAAGGTCGTCGAGCCGCTGGCGGACGCGGTCGAGGCCTTCCACCCGCTCGATGTCGAGCGCGGACGTCGCGTTCTCGCCATGCCGCTGATCCTCTACGAATGACGCGATGGCGTCGCGTGTGGTCAGAACGCGGCGTATCTCCGTGTTGAGCTCGTTCAGGCGCTGCTCTATGAGGCGTTCGATGCCGATTCTCGGCTCGGTGGCCACCACCCGGTGGCGGTCGGTGAGGTCGAGCAGGGACAGTCTTCCCAGCGTCTCGATGGCACCCTCGATCGTATCGGGGTCCAGATCGAGCGCCTGGCGGATCGAGCCGATGCCGTCGCCACGGTGTCGAAGGAAGTACCGATAGATCTCTACCGCTTCAGCGGGTACACCGATGACGGAAATGTCCATGGCTCGCCTCCTGGCCATGTACCTCACCCAGGGGGGACCTCGGGGTCCTCGACCCTTGCCCGGCTCCATGGATATGTATGATTAGAAACTATCAGAGATTAGATGGTTCGTAAACCCTCACATAGCTGGCCGAGGCCAGGGGCCGCCGGCCAGCTGGGCGAGGATCCGGTTGAGATGGTCGCGATCTTCGTGCGTGAGCCTGCCGATCACGCGGCCGTGGACCTCCGCCGTCAGCGGGTGGAGCACCTCCACCAGCAGCGCGCGGCCGTGGTCGGTCAGCTCGATCGAGTAGGCCCGCCGGTCGGTGCGGTCGCGGCTGCGCAGGACGAGCCCGCGTTCCTCCAGCACATCGATGATGTGCACCATCGTCGACCGGTCGACGGCGAGCCGCCGACCGATCTCCTGCTGCGACAGCGGCCCGGCCGCTTCGAGCACGACGAGCACTCCGTAGTCACGCCAGCGAAGATCGTCACTCTTCAGCGCCTCTTCGAGCATCAGCGTGACCTCGCGCGCCGCGTCGTTGAGCAGCCAGCCGGTGGACTCGGCCAAGAGTCGCGCGGTCGGCACGGACTCGTGCCCGTTTCCGCCCATAGCTCCACCCTCTCCTCGGCGGATCAGCGGTCAGACTTCCCGATCGCCGACCTGCGAGTCGGCCCACGTCGACACGATCTCACGGACCTCCTCCCAGATCTCGATGACCTCATCCCACGTCGTCCCGGTGTCAGGGCCGACTCGTCCAGCGGACATGGGCTCCTCCTCCAGCGCCCGTGTACCCCAGCCGAGGCCATCCTTCGCCCCCTACGCAATAAGTAGCTTCGCAGATCATCAGCAAAGCTGTCAATCAGTAGAGCTGATGATTTGCAATCAGTTGTTGCGCTGCCCATGCCCGCGTGTGACACTCGTGGCATATATAGGCGTGCTAGATAGGGACATGCCGCGCGTTATGGGACAGGTGACTACGGAAGGCACTTATGTGAGCGGTGATTCCGACGTACCCTTGCCGGGCTTCCTGTCCACCTCCACCAGCCTCCTGCTGGGCAAGGCCAACGATCTTTTCAACGAGATCCTGGAGTCGGCGGTAGAGCCCTTCGGGCTGCGGTCGAAGGATTTCATCGTGCTCACGGCCATCGACTCGATGGGACCGCAGTCACAGCAGCAGCTCGCGCGCACTCACGGCATCGACAGGACCACCATGGTCAGCGTCGTCGACGGGCTGGAGCGGCTCGGCCTGGTGCAACGCGCGCGCAATCCCGATGACCGGCGCAAATACGCGATCGGGCTGACGAACGAGGGCCAGGCGCTGCTCCGGCACAAACTCGGCCCGGCGATGCTGAACGCCCTGGACGCCTTCCTGGCGCCGTTCACCCCCGACGAGCGCGAGCTGTTCAACACGTTCCTCTGGCGCCTGGTACACGAGCGCGGCCGGGCGGAGTCCGGCGACGCCGGCGCCTCCTAGGGCACCGGGCAGCGAAGCCCGGCGGCGGCTCTTGGGGCATCGGGCGGCCGGAGTCCGGCGTCTCCTAGGGCACCGGGCAGGGAAGCGTGGTGCCGGGTGGCACCGTCCGGTAGCAGGCGGCGCCGGGGCAGACCACCTTCACCGGATCGTCGAACGCCCCGAGCCCGACCAGGATCGGCTCGTGCCCGAACCGGCGGCAGGCGATGTCGGCCCAGCCGGGCGCGCCGTCCCACACCTCGGGCCGGTCGATCGCCGCCGGATCGGCGTCCAGGGCCGACCACTCCAGGTAGGCCAGGTAGTCGACCTCGCGATGCCACACGGTCAGGCGCCGCAGGGAGTCGGCGGTCGACAGCGTGTTCCACGGTTGCGCCCGCGCCGCCACCGCGCGCAGGAACGCCTCGCTGACCGCTTCCCTCACCGAGCGGGCGGCGGCCGTGGCGATCGTGGTGCCCTCCCCGCTGACCCCGACGACCGCGATCTGGAAATCGGGGCCGGGGAGCACGAACGCCGACATCCGCAGCCCGAGGGCCGGTATCGCGCCGGCCGCCCCGGGAGGGATCAGAAGGTCGAGGTGCTGGGACACCCGCAGGAGCGGCATCCGCGGGCTCGCCCACCAGCGCGTGACCATGTCGTGGGCGAGCAGGTCGGCGATCGCGCCGGAGACGCCCTCCGGGCCGTCGTCCTCGATCACGCCGACCGCGGTGGGCTCGACCCGGCACTCCCGCTCGCCCATCCACACGACCTCGGCGGGCAGGACGTACCGCTCCTGGCTCAAAAGGCCGACGCCGGTGACGCGCGCGTGGTGGTCGGGCGGAGGCTCCGGCATGAAGTCGGAAAGGCACAGCTCCCTGCCGTCGCCGCCGGCGCGGCGCGGCGCGCCGCCGTCCGGGAGCAGGTGCAGGGCGTCGAGCGCGGAGGCGCGGACCCGCGCCCGGCCGCGCGCGACCTCGGGTGAGAAGCCCGCCGCGACGGTCACGACTCCCGACTCCCGCCGGTGCGCGTACGCGAGGTAGACCGCTCCGCCGAGGCATTCGGCGATCTCTTCCAGATGAACCGGCGACCGCGACGCCGAAATCGCTGAGATGTCAGGTGTGGGCGCCATCAGTCACTCCTCGCGACGGATCCCGGACTTACCGAGGGTTCCCTGGTCAGGGCCCTCGGCTCGCGGCCGACTGCCGCCGCCGGAAGGGTCTTGCCACTAGCCAGGCCGCGAGCCGAGCTTCCCCGGCATCCAGCACCCCGATTCGTGTCGCGGATCGTGCGAGGTGCTGACACAACACCAGTAGAACACGCGTCGTGAAGGACACGTCAACATGAAATGGATGATCCAGCAACATGGAAGAAGAGATACCGGATTGGAGGCCCGGACGGCACCTCACACCATGGCCGGAGTATGTTCGCGTTCGATTCTTCAATGGTTCGACAATGCTTCCACAATACGCGTGGAATCGGTGTCCGCCAGCTGACGCAACCGCCCTCCGGTATTGGTAATGCCGCTCACACTACAGCGTCGCATTCAACGATAAAGGGGAACCCCTGTGTGAAACAAGACCCCGGAAAGGGGGAATATCCAGAATGCCCCCAGGAAACGGGAAATCGGTTTCCGGAATGCCAGCGGCCTGGCGCGCGCTCCGGTGTCCCGGATGATCCGGGTGTTCCGGTGCGTTCGCCAGGCCGTGGGATGTCACAGTCTTCGCGAAGGCCCTTCCGGCGCCGGCCGGGGCTCATCCCGGCACGGTCACCTCGCCGGGATCAGGCTCCCGGCCGGCCTTCAGGCGGCGCCGCGGGGGCTGTTCTGGTAGGCGGCGAGCTTCCACTCCCCCTCGTGCCGGGCGACGACCCAGGTCGCCCGGATGGCGCTCTCGTCCGCGAGCTCGGTCTGGCCGGCCCCGATGACGCCGCCGACGGTGATCACCAGGGCGGAGTCGTCGCTGATGAACCGCACGTCGATGGGCTGCCCGGTCACCTGGGTGCCCTTGTAGGGGCCCTGGAAGGCTCCGGCCATGAACGCCTCGATCTCGTCGGCGCCCTTGCGGTAGAACCCGGGCAGGATCATGGTCCCGTCCGGCGTGAAGACGTCGGCGAACGCCTTGGCGTCCTGGTTCGCCCACGCGGCGACGATGCGGCCGGGGACGGAGACCACGGCGGCCTTGTCCGCCTCGGTGACGCCGGCGTCGATGGTCGCTGAGGAATTGGATGTGGCCATGGTCAACCCTTCTCGGTGAGAGGCGTGCTGAAAAAGATCGCGACCGGGCGTCCGCCCGGGGATCAGATGTAGAGCGTGTTGGGCTCCAGGCCGCACAGGATCCGGCCGTACAGCTCGGCGTTGGTGTTGGGGTGCATCAGGGCGTGCAGGTTGACCGCCTGGATGTCACGGGCGATGCGCTGGATCGGCACGTGGCTGTAGATCGAGGACCCACCGCTGGCCGTGCTGAAGATGTCCACGGCCTCCTTCGCCAGCCTGCACACCGCGCCCATGTCGGCGCGCGCCCTGGCTCGCTCCTCCAGCGTCCACGCCGCGCCCTGGACGCCCTTGGTGTCGACCAGGGACGTCAGGCGGTGGGCGTGGAACTCGGCCTCGTCGATCTTCATCGTCGCGTCCGCCACCTGCAGGTGGGTCAGCGGGGCCTCGCTCTGGCTGCCGTAGGCGGTGTAGCTGATCTTGCGCTCGGGGAGCCGCTCGAAGAACGCCTCACTGGCGCCCTTCGCCATGCCGACCACGGTCCCGACCGAGGAGGCGGAGGCGACCGGGAGCAGCGGGGCCCGGTAGATCGGCCGGTCGGCGTTGGCCTGCGAGGCGTGCTGGCCCTGCACCACCGCGCCCAGGTGCAGGACGCGCTCGGACGGGATGAACACGTCCTGCGCGATCGTGCTGACGCTGCCGGTGCCCTTCAGGCCCGCCGTGTACCAGTCGTCGGCGACCTGCAGGTCGGAGATCGGGACCAGCGCCATGATCGGCGCGGGCTCGCCCTCCCCGCCGACCAGGATCGCGACGACGACCTGCCAGTGGCTGTGCAGGGCGCCGCTGATGAAGCCCCACTTGCCGTTGACGACGATGCCGCCCTCGACGGGCGCGGCCATCGCGGTCGGGCTCAGCGTCCCGCAGATCCGCACGTCGGGGGTCGAGAAGACCTCGTCCTGGACCTGGTCGGGGAACAGGCACGCCATCCAGGTGGGGATCCAGTACACCGACGCCACCCAGGAGGTGGACCCGTCGGCCCTGCCGAGCTCCGACGCCACGTCGACCAGCGTGCGGGTGTCGGCCTCGTAGCCGCCGTAGCGGAGGGGCACCCTCAGCTTGAAGACGCCGGCGTCGGCGAGGGCCTCGATGGACTCCTCGTGGACGCGCCGGTTCTCCTCCGCCCAGGCCGCGTTCTTCCGCAGCAGCGGCACCAGTTCGGACGCACGACGGGCAAGCTCTTCCCGCGTCGGAACATCGGTCGTCAGCACCATATCCTCCTAAAAGAATCCGACGAGAATCCGCGGAGCCGGCGAGATCCGCCGGATGGCGGGAAACAAGTCGTGGCCGGATGGCCGTCCGCCGATGCTCACCATTCGAAGGTCGCATTTCCCGCCCCGCGGACGCATCTTCTGGATTGCGGGTCTCGTGGTGAGGGGCACCGACACCGCAACGTGAAAGATGCCCGCGGCGAGCCGCGGATGTGACGATTAGGGTCCGCAACAGGCTTGCGGGGTGCCCGCCCATAACCGCCGGCGAGCGGGAGATGATCAGGCTCCCGCCGTTTCCCCGACCCTTTCCGCCGGCCCGCGAGTGCGATCGCGACTTTTCTTCGGGCGCGTCCCATGGACGGCGACGCTCGACGGCTACCGATTCATCAAGGAGTTGAGGTGCTAGAAGAGGGAAGCAGTCCGGTGGAAGTCGACCAGGCCCCCGCCGCCGCCGAAACGGCCGAGCCGCGGCGGAAGACCCGCCCGCTGACCGGCGACGAGTACATCGAGAGCCTGCGCGACGACCGTGAGATCTACCTCTACGGCGAGCGGGTCAAGGACGTCACCTCGCATCCGGCGTTCCACAATCCCATCCGCATGACGGCACGGCTGTACGACGCGCTGCACGACCCCGAGAAGCGGGACGTGCTCACCAAGCCGACCGACACCGGCAGCGACGGCTACACCCACAGGTTCTTCACCACGCCGCACAGCGTCGAGGACCTCGTGGGAGACCAGCAGGCCATCGCGGCCTGGTCGCGCATGAGCTACGGCTGGATGGGCCGCAGCCCCGACTACAAGGCCTCGTTCCTCGGCACGCTGGGCGCGAACGCCGACTTCTACGAGCCCTTCTCCGACAACGCCCGGCGCTGGTACAGGGAGTCCCAGGAGAAGGTCCTGTTCTGGAACCACGCCATCGTGCACCCGCCTGTCGACCGCAACCGCCCGCCGGACGAGGTCGCGGACGTCTTCGTCCACGTGGAGAAGGAGACCGACGCCGGCCTCATCGTCAGCGGGGCCAAGGTGGTGGCGACCGGCTCGGCGCTGACCCACTACAACTTCATCGCGCACTACGGCCTGCCCGTCAAGGACAAGCGGTTCGCGCTGGTGGCCACGATCCCCATGGACGCCAAGGGCATGAAGCTGATCTGCCGGCCGTCCTACACCGCCACCTCCACGGTGATGGGGAGCCCGTTCGACTACCCGCTCTCCTCGCGGATGGACGAGAACGACACCATCCTGGTGCTGGACAAGGTGCTCATCCCCTGGGAGAACGTCTTCGTCTACGGCCACCTCGGCAAGGCCCTGCTGTTCACCGGCCGCTCGGGCTTCTTCGAGCGCTTCACCTTCCACGGCTGCACCCGCATGGCGGTCAAGCTGGAGTTCATCGCCGGCCTGCTCATCAAGGCGACGGAGATGACCGGGTCCAAGGACTTCCGCGGCGTGCAGACCCGCATCGGCGAGGTGCTCGCCTGGCGCAACCTGTTCTGGGCGTTCTCCGACGCGGCGGCACGCAACCCGGTCGAGTGGAAGGACGGCGCGCTGCTGCCCAACCCCGCGTACGGGCTGGCGTACCGGTGGTTCATGCAGATCGGCTACCCGCGCGTCAAGGAGATCATCCAGCAGGACATCGCCAGCGGGCTGATCTACATCAACTCCAGCGCCGAGGACTTCAAGAACCCCGACATCCGGCCCTACCTGGACAAGTACGTCCGGGGTTCGGACGGCAGCGACGCCGTCGAGCGGATCAAGGTCATGAAGCTGCTCTGGGACGCCGTGGGCACCGAGTTCGGCGGGCGCCACGAGCTCTACGAGCGCAACTACGCCGGCAACCACGAGAACACGCGCGTCGAGCTGCTGGGGGCGCAGATCACCAACGGCCAGGTCGACGGGTACAAGGCCTTCGTCGACGAGTGCCTCGCCGAGTACGACCTGGACGGCTGGACGGTGCCGGACCTGTCCTCGTTCGAGCACCTGCGCCGTATCGGGAACGGCACGCTCAACGGCTGAGCACGACCACGGCACCGACCGGGACCACCGATGCGCCGAGCATCGGTGGTCCCTTCGTCTTTCCCCCGCCTCCGCCACCCGGCCGGGCCGCGTACTCCAGGGCACACCAAACAAGGGAACGCGAGAACGCGAAACGGCGGAGGTGGTCACCTCCGCCGTCTCCGAACGCCTGCCGGCCGCTTACGCCGTGCCCACCGTGCCCACCGGAGCCGCCGCGGCCGGGATCCGGTCGTCGCCGTCCTCAAGGACGACGTACGGGTCCTCCATCTCGTACCAGCCGAGGCCCGGGGGGCAGCGGTCGTAGCCGAGGAGCCGCCGCACCTCCTCGGGGTAGGCCAGCACCGCCTCCTTCGGCACCGCCAGGTACTGGTTCTCCTCCTGGCGGAGGTTGCCGAGGTCCAGCGCGAGCGTCATGCCGGTGCGCGGGTCGTCGGTGGTGTTGCGCCCGCCGCCGTGGTAGACGCCGCCGAGCCAGATCAGGCCAGATCCGGCGGGCATCTCGGTCGGGTAGGCCTCGGAGGCCTCGGGGGCGCGCTCGTCGTCCCAGTGATGGCTGCCCGGGATGACCAGCGTGCCGCCGTTCGCCGCGGTGAACTCGCTCATGGCGACCATCAACTGCACCCGGCTGGTCGGGCCGGGGTGGCGGCGCAGGTGCAGCGCGTCGTCCCGGTGCAGGGGCTGCTTGCCCTGGCCGGAGTGGATCTGGATCAACTGGGTGCCGCTGATCTGGATGGTCGGGGTCATCTCGACCCGCGACTTGCCGATCCACATGGGCACCGGCTTCTGCATGATCGCGCGTGCGGCCCCGAGGTACAGGCGCTGCGTCACCACGGGCGTCAGATGGGTCGTACGGGCGAACAGCGACGACACCCGCCGGGTCCGCTTGCCGTTGTACCAGTCCTCACCGTAGGCGCAGGCGTCGAGGGCCGGCGCGAAGTCGTCCCACAGCGCGGCCAGCGTGGTGTCGTCGACGAAGTTCTCGACGATCACGCCTCCGTCGCGCTCCAGGATCTCGACGACCTCACCGAGGTCGGCATCGGGCTGAACCCGGATCAGTCCCGCCATCGGGACCACCTCTCCTCACCAGAGTTGTTCGTACGGCCGCGCGGCGGCCAGGCTCCCGCGCGGCCGTCACGGATGTGCCGTCGACGGTCACGCCCTCGACGGGTTGGCGGCCTTCTCGACGACCGTGCGGATGAAGCCCGCGAGGTCGGGGTCCTCCTCGAAGATGTCGCCGACCTCGATCCAGATGCCGAGCTCGCCCTCGACCCGCGAGGCGAGCCGGTTCGCCGAGATCGACTCGCCGTTCAGCTCGAAGAACGTCTCGTCCTCGTGGCCGGTCGGCACCTGGAGCACGTCCCTCCAGATGGCCTCGACCTTCGCCTCGATCGTCGCGACGCTGAGCTCGACGCCCTGCTCTGTACTCATTCGCTGTCCTCTCGCTTGCCTGGCAAGCCTTCTCGGTCGTTCGACGGTGTGTCGCGGTTGGTCAGGTCCACTGCACCGGCGCGTCCGGGGCGGTCACCGTGCTCTCCAGCACCCGGTGGAACTCCGACGCCAGGTGGACGATCGTGCTCTCCTCGAAGAGGTTGCTGTTGAAGCCGAGGGTGCCGACGATGTCGCCGGTGGAGTCGATCTCCAGGTGCCACATCGCGCCGTCCGGGATGTCGCCGCCCGCGGCCTGCGACAGCAGGCGCCGGTGGATCTCGGAGTAGGTGAGGTCCCCGGTCGACTCGGAGGTGGCGAGGGGGGAGCGGAAGACCTGGAAGGCGCACACGGCGCGATCGTCGGCGAAGGAGGGCAGCATGAGCTCGGGTGCCACGCCGAGGACCTCGGCGAACGGGATGTCGTTGCTCCAGGCCTGGATGCAGGTGGCCCGGGTCCTGTCGACGGCCTCAAGGAAGGTGTCGCACCCGGCGAGGTCGATCCGCAGGGG
>NZ_JBEZFH010000201.1:0-14334 GCF_040649355.1 Sphaerisporangium sp. NPDC049002
GGATCTCGGGCGGGGCGGGCGGCTGCTTGACGTGGGCTGCGGAATCGGCACCTCGGTCTTCCGGCTGGCGGAGTCGTCGCCGGCGGAGATCGTCGTCCTTCGCGGCGATGATGTACTCGGCGGCGGCCCTGGCCAGCTGGTCGAGTGCGTCGTCGGTGTACTTCTTCTTGGCCATGTCGTGGTCTCCTACTTCTGGATGACGGGTAACGCAATGTCCCGGTGTTCGAGCGTGACGGTGACGCCGACCGCTTCCAGGCCGCGGCTGATCTCGGCTGCGGCGGCGACGGAGCGGTGCCGGCCTCCGACGCACCCGACCGCCAGGTCGCAGTCGAGTCCTTGGCTGGTCACGCCGATGGCGAGCTGGATGGCGGCGGCTACTACGGCTGGGATGCCCGGGGTGTCAAGGACGTGGTCTCGTACCCGGTCGTCGAGGCCGGTCAGCTCGCGCATGGCCGGGTCGGTGTGCGGGTTGCGGAACCGGTGGCGAAGGTCGAGGGTCATGTCGGCCTCGGGCGGAGGGGCGTGGCCGTACCCGAATGAGTGGACGTGCACCTGTGCGGTCATGCGTGTCCCTTCCGGTCAGATGGCGCGGCAGGTGGCGGCGTGCTCGTTGGCGGTGTCGCGCTTGGCGTGGTCATGTGACTCGCCGCAGCCCCCGCACTCCCAGGAGCCGTAGCAGTAGACGGTGGCCAGGCCATCCTTGGGCTTGAAAGTCACGTAGTTGCCGCCGACTGTTCTGAACTTCGCGGTCTTGCTCATTGCTGGACTCCTGTGAGGTGGTGGGCTTGTGAAGCGGGTGGTGTCGAATCGAGGGATGAGGGAGCGGTCAGCCGAACAGCCGGCCGAGACCCTTCGCCTTGCCTCCGGCCTGCCGGATCGCGGCCTCCTGCAACTTCGCGGCCTGCCGCTTGCCGACCGCGTCCACGAGCGCGGCCTGAGCCTTGCGGCGCTCCGCGGCGGTGACGCCGTGCCCGTTCGCTGCGATCGCGAGCTTGGCGGCGGCGTTGGCCTTGCCGCTGTTGTTCTTCACCTTGGCGAGCTCGTCCGACTTCATGCGGCTGCTGAAAAGGCTCATGATGGGTTGCGTCCCTTCGGGTTGAGGGGTCCGCGTCCCGCCCGCGGCAACGGGCGGGACGCACAGGTGGGTTGAGGTGGTGGGCTGGCCGGACTCCGGTAAGCGGCGGATCCAGGGGACATCCTTGGCGGCGTCGTCCGCGGCCTTGTTGAGCCGCCGGTACTCGGGGGTTTCGTGGCGGATTCCCGCCTTCTCCTCGCGCTCCTGGTTGGCGTGAAGCGCCTTCAGCGCGCCCTTGTACTTGGCGACGGCGACCTTCTTGTCGTCCTTGCTCTGGCCCTCGTTCTTGAACAGACCCATCTCGGGCTCCTCTCGGTGTGGTGGAGCGGACGCTCCGGGCACCCGCCCGACCGTGAGACCGGGAGGGTCCGCGCAGCATCAGCGGTAGGCCTTCTAGTGGCTCTTGCTCCACGTCGAAAAGCTGTCGACGGCCGCGAACTCGCGCTCCAGCGATGCGAGATGGTCGGCAGCCGCGTTGAGCTGCGCGGCAGCGGCGTTCTTCTGCGGGCCAGGCGCGTACCTGTCGTACAGAGTTTTGGCCTGCCCATGTGCCCGCCGGGCCCGGTGGAGACGCTGCAGCACGTCGTGGCGGTCCCTGCGCCACGCGTCCTCGCGGTTCCGCCGTGCCTGTGCTGCGGCGTCGGCGTTCGTGCGAGCGGCCACTGCTTCGGCTTCACGCGCTTCCAGCTCTTGCCGCTGTTTCCTGCTCGTGAACAGGCCCATGTCGGCCTCCCTCGGATGGGGTCGGGTGGAGCGGCTGCTCCGGGCGTGGCCACGGCGGCGGGGCCGAGGGCACACCCGCAGCAGCCGCGTGTCACCAGGCGGTGGACCGGTCGCGCGTCTCCGCCTGGCCGTAGTGGTGCTCGGCGGCTTCCAGCGCGGGCTGGGGTCGGGACGCGAGGATCTCGGCGTGCACCCGCCGCGGCGCGGGGCGGGACTGGGTGCGCACGACCTGGCGGACCGGGTCGGCGCGGCGGCGCAGCAGCAGGATCGTGGAGACGGCCGCCCACCCGACGAGGACCATCCACACGTAGGCGGTGAGCGCGGTCCCGGCCGCCACGTACAGGGCGAGCCCGCTGGCGGCGATCCCGCCGACGATGAGCCCGGCTTTGCTGAGCATGGCGTTCGCGAGGATGGCGCCGGCGGTGACTTTTGGCGGTGGTGAACACATGTTGATCTCCATTCGGCGTGAAATCAGGGGTCTGGTGACCCCTCGGGCGAGGGTCTAGAACTAGACATTTCGGGCCTAGGAACTAGACGGATCGCCTAGGAAAGTAGAGGCTTCTGACCTGGGAAAACCGGTTCCTAGATGGTCTAGACGGGGGTCGTCGGGGGTAGCGGATCACCGCCTCTGAAGCCGGGTGAGCGCCTCCACGAAATCGCCCCGCCGGTAGCCGTTCCGATTGGTCCCATCAATGTCCTGACCCTTCGGCGCGATGCCGTGCGGGCGCAGCCGCCGGGCCAGCTCACCGGGGTCCCCGGCCAGGTCGGCGAACACCGGGTCCTGGGCGATCCGGTCCAGCAGGTCGGCGGTCCAGATCTTCTCCGCATCGGCGCACGCCGCGATGCACGCCTTCAGCAGCAGCACGTCCGGGTGGGACTCGCGGACCGGCAGCGTCCCGGCAGCCTCGCGGATCCGGTGAGCCCGGCGGGTGATGACCTGCACGTCGTTGTCGTCCAGGTAGCACGAGCGCAACCACAGCGGCATGGCGCCCTCAGCCAGCAGCAGCCCGGCGCCCCGCTGGGTGGAGTCGATCGTGGAGGCGTTGTAGCCCCGCCCCGCCCACCCCATGCCGAGGATCGTGTCGGAGGCCTGCGGGGTGGTGCAGCGCAACGCCCACCGGATCGACAGGATGTCGCGAAGCAGCGTGGGCACCACCTCGGCGGCCGGCCGCTGCGTGGCCGCGGACAGGACGATCCCGGACGCGCGGCCGCGGGACACCAGGTCCCACAGCACCTTGACGATGCGCTTGCCGAGCTCTTCGTCGGTGGAGAACCGCTGGATCTCGTCGATGTGCAGGAACTCCAACGGCATGCCGAGGTCCTGCCAGTTCTCGGCGGTCACCTTCCGCTGACCTGCCCGCTTCAGGTCCCGGTACCGGGTTTCCATCAGATCCTGCAGTTCGAGGGCGATGTCCAGGCACGACTCAGGGTCGGGTTCGGCGAGGAACCGGTGCGCGACCTGCTCGTAGTCGAGCAGGTCGGCGCCACCCTTGCCGTCGATCAGCCACATCCGCGCGTGCGGGTCGAGGGCGACGGCGCCGAGCACGTTGTGGTCGGCCGAGGACTTGCCGGACCCGGCCTCGCCGCCGACCAGCAGCGACCGTTCGATCAGCGAGAACTTCATCGAGCGGCCGCGCGCGTCCAATCCGACGTGGACTTTCTCCCGCCACACGTCGAACGTGTCGGACCGGGAGACCAGCGGCGATGGGATCGGGTCGCCGGCCAGCGGGTCCTGGTCAGCGCACCAGATGGTCACCCGTCCGTTGTGCCCGCGTACCGGGTCGACAGCGAGCTGGGGGAGGCCGACGCCGAACGCGGCGGCGATCTCCGGCTGCCGCTTGATGACCTTCGAGGCGGGGACGCCCCGTTTGGGGTCCACGACGGCGACCCACGCAGTGTTGCCGGGGTCGCGGACCACCGGGCCGATGACCCGGATCTCGTCGACCTTGCCGATCTGGCCGGCGTCTGCCAGCCCCTGGCGGACGGCCTTGCTGCCCGGGTGGGTGCCGATGCTCCGCGACGCGTCGTCAGCGTCCCCGCTGGTCGCAGTGCGACGGGTCATCCACTCGGCGACCCCGCCGATGGTGGCGACTGCGGCGGCCAGTCCGGCGGGCAGCGCCCACAGGGGCAGGTGCATCGCGGACGAGGCGACCAGGTCGCCGACGACGCCGCCCCCCGCGGCCCACAGGGTGATTTTCCGCCGCTTCGCGCGGGTGTCGAGCACCATCTCCGGGCGCCCGGCCAGGTGCTGGTCCAGCTCGGCGGCCATGAGCCACCGCCACCACGCCCCAGTCACCCGGCCAAAACCGATGGCCCCGTACGCGGTGCCGCTACGGGTTGCCCTCGCCGCGACCCGCAGCACCCCGCCCCGTTCGGCGTTGAACGTCTCGACGCGGCGTATCACCAGGTCGACGGTGCGGCCGGGCGTCCAGATGCGGGTGGGTTCGACGACGCCGGCTGCGGGGGGCTGGGCGCGGTCGCGGACGGCGATCGGCGCGTGCTCGTCGGCCATGCTGTCCTCCTGGTCGGAGTCGGCGACGGGCAACGGCGGGGCGTCACCGTCGCGGACGGGCCGTAGATGCCGGTAGGGCTGTGTCATCGGGCGATCTCCAGTCGGCAGACGCGGACGGGGCGGTCGTCCATGGCGGCAGCGGAGGCGCCCCGGCATGCGAGGGCGGCGAGGGCGAGCAGGGCGCCGTACATGCCGGTCCTGGTGGCCGCGTACAGGGCGATAGCCGCACCGCCGACCAGGGCGCACACGAGCAGCCAGGCGACGCGCTTCCATCCGGCGGCGCGCAGGTCGGCCCACACGCGACTCGGGGTGCGCGCGGTCGGGACGTCCTCGCGCATGGAGCACACAGCGAGGGCCACCACGGCGAGCAGGGTTATGAACGCGGTCATCGTCCGCCGCCCTTCCGGCTGTGACGCCGGTCGATGAGCTCGAAGTAGTCGGGGGTGCCGAACTCGGGGCACTGGCAGGGGGCGTTGGTGCACAGCGCGCAGCGGATCTGGGAGGCGTCCATCTCACCGGACGCGTACGCGTCGAAGTCGGGGGAGAGCTTCACGCTGAGCTGGGGCTTCTTGCTGGCCATCAGGCGTTCCCCCTCGGGGCGTGGTATTCGGTGTTCAGGTCGGCGGCGAACACGCCGTGGCCGGTCTGGCAGGTGTAGAGGACGGGGCCGCCGTCGAGGGCGGCGCCACAACGGGGGCACGGGCGGGTCATCGGGTCCTCCTACGGCGGGACTGGTAGACGCGAATCCCGTGGTAGGCCCACAGGCCGAAGTAGGCGGCGACGCCGAGCAAGACGTAGAGCAGGCCCTGGGACCAGGGGACGAAAACGAGTGCGAGGGTCGTGGCGATCAGGACGGCGGCGACCTCGCCGCACTCCCAGCGGGTCATGACGTCCTCCTGCACGGGATGAGCTGGGCGGCGCGCGCGCACCCGTCGCAGCCGCGGGCGTGGCCCCGGCCGTGGACGGCGCACTGCGGGGTGTCCTCGGTGCGGTGGATGCTGTTGCAGAGCGGGTACTGGTAGCGCATCAGGCACCTCCGGCGGCGAGCAGTTTCTGGACCTCGCTGGCCTTGTCGGCGCCGACGCCGAGCGCCTTCCGGATCTTGTGGACGCCCGGGTTCGGGGGTATCTCACCGGCCGCGATCATGTCGCGGACGTGGTCGGCGAGCACCTGTACCGGGGCTGTACTGAGGGTGTACCGGTCGGACACGTTTTCCCTGTACCGGGCGTGTACCGGGGGTGTACCGGAGGGTGTACCGCGCCATGGCACCGGCAGGTCGGCAATGATCTTCCAAATGGTCGGCAGGACCCACACCGACAGCACCGCGGCGACCGGCCCCAGCGAGTGGACGATCAGCTTCAGAAGGTCGAACGGCAGGGCGAACGCCGGCCAGCAGTTCAGGGTCAACGTGAGGCCGAGGAGCACCAGTTCGACGCGGAAGAGCCGTCGCCCTTCGGGGCTCTTGCGGTCCACGACCTTCCCGCGGATCGCGGAGTACGCCTGCACGCCTACGGCGGCGAGCAGCGGGAGGGACAGGACGGCTTCGACGCCGTACGCGGACCACCACCCGGCGCCGTACTCGTCCAGGTCGAGCGCCTTGGCGACGCTGCCCTGCACGCCGATGGACGACACCGCGAGCGCGATCCCGGCGGCGGCCATGGTCATGCGCGTGGTCACCCGCCGGATCCGCGCGTCCCGGTGGGCGAGCGCCGCAGGGTGTTGGGCGAGTTCGTGGAGTCGGGCCGCTTCCCAGGTGCGGCGGCGCAGCTTGCGCACCTTGGTCGTGTCCAACGTGAACGGTGTCTCGTCGTCCTGGAGTTCGGCGAGCAGGTGTGCTTCGGCGACCTCCCGGCGGAGCTGGTGGACGCGCTTGGTCTCCCCGTCGACCTCCGGGCGCTCACGCACTGCGGGGAGCGGGGCGGGCGCCACGGGTGCGACCTCGGCCAGGTGGCCCTCGATGGCGGCCAGGCCCTGCGCGACTTCCTCGGGCGAGGGCTCGCGGGGCGGCTCCGGGATCGGTCCGGCGGTCGTGCTCATCGGGGGACCGCCTGACGGGTGACGTACGCGACGGCGGCCTCGAAACACGCCGGCTCGCAGGCCTGCATGTACGACAGCAGCGTCCGCGTCTGCACGGGGGTCAGGTCGGAGAGCACGTCCTGCATCGCGGTGGTGGTCGGGTCAGCCACGGCGGGTCTCCTTCCGCTGCTGCGCGGTGAGCTTCTTGTGGAGCTCGTTCTCGCTGAGCGCGTCGAGGGTGGCGGGGAACACGGCGGGGACGGCGTTGCGGGTGGCGTACCAGCGGCCGTCAGCGGCCTGCCAGATGGTCCAGCCGGGGAAGTCGGCGGTCATCCGGCCTGCTCCTCTTCGATCTCCCGCGTCACCGCGAGCAGCGGCAGGTGGTCGCGGAGGAAGGTGTACAGGCGCTGCTCCTGCTCGAAGCCGTCGAGGCGGTTGAGGAACTCGATGAAGTCCTCGATGGGGTCGCCGGTCACGACCATCGTGAGCAGGCGGCGGGGGGCGTTGTCGCGGGCGGGAGGGCCGGGCAGGAAGAACGGCTGCGGCTCCTCGGGCGAGGGCGTGACGGTACGCTCGTTCATGAATCTCCTCCTGTGAACGCGGGTGGTGGATTGGGCGGGCCGGTGCTGCAATCACCGGCCCGCTTTTCAGTTGGCGAGAAGGCTCGGCATTTCGAGCGGCTGCGGGTACTGGGCGGCGTACCAGCGCTCCCATGTCTCTTCGAACACGGGCAGGTCCCGTCGGGTCCACGCGAAGGTCTCGCGGAGCGCCCCGGTGGGGGTCTCCTCGGCTCGCTTGCCGGGCTTGGTGCCGTGCTCGGCCTCGTACAGGGAGGCGGCACGGCGTGTTGAACGACTTTGAAGATGCCGATGTAGTGGGCGGAATGCGGCATCCTGTCTGCCGACAAAATCGGATGCATGTTCCGGGTGACCGGGGAGTTCGTCGGCGGCGGCACCTTGCCGACGGAGGGCATGCAAAGGCCCTCCCGGTATCTCTTGGCGGAGTCGCCCGGGAGGGCCGTGTAGCGCTCGGAGGCGCTGTGCTCACGGTAGGGGCGAACCCGGAAAAGGTCGAGCGGCAGCTGTCTGCCCGGGAGCTGGCGTGCCCGGATTGCGGGGTGCCGTTGAAGCCGTGGGGGTGGGCTCGGGCGCGGACATTGCGCGGCGGCTCGGCGGCGGTGGTGGTGCGTCCGCGGCGGACTCGCTGCAGGCTCAGAGCCTTCACCTTGTCGAGCACTTCGACGCGGCCGGCGTACTGGGCGCGCAGTGACGGGGACTCGGTCAGGGCAAGTTCGTTCATCGCGCCGACGCCTTAGAGTCCGCCGTGGCGGCCTGACGGCGGGCCACCTCCTCGCGGGCAGCGTTCGCATAGGACGCGTACAGCGGAGAGTCGGGGTTCTTCGCGACGAGCTCCTCGGCGATAGAGAGCTCGATCGTCAGGTGATCGACAGCGATGTTCGGCAGCGCGGCGATGTCGCTGGCGATCATGTGCTCGCGGGCGGCAAGGGCATCGGCGCGCTGCTTCTCTCGGGTGGCTTCGATGGCCGCGCCGAGCGCGGCATGGAGCTGTTCGGCCTGCTCCAGGGTGAGGGGCTGGACCACCGGCAGAATGATCGGGAACTCAGGCACGGGTTCCACTCCTTGCAGGAGGATCAGTGGGGTTGTCGGGGACGACCTCGAACAGGTCGGGAAACAGGTCCGCGCCGAAGGCGTCGACGATCCCGGCGATGAACCGCGCGGACATCGCGGTCCGGCCATTCAGGACGCGGTAGACAGTGGTCGGATCGACGCCGATCTTGCGGGCCAGGCTGGCGTCAGTGTCCAAACCGGCGAGACGTCGGTACTTGTTGAGCTTGTCGCCCCGTAGGACGAGGGTCGCCATGACCGCTCCAGTCGATGCCGTCATCGATGCAGTCACCTCCTTCGCGATGACTGCGTGGATGCATATAAAGCTAGCGGCGACACTGCGTGGATGCAACCCTCTAGTTGATTCGTAGTAGAAATGACTGCATCCATGCAATTAGGCTTGGGGTATGACGGACACGTGGTGGCAGTACGTCGAGCGTGTGGCTGCCGGGGCAACCCAGGTATCGATTGCAGGCGCGGCTGGGGTAAAGCCGTCCACGGTCTGGCGCTGGAAGGCTGGCGCGACGCCTAGTACCGAAGTCGCCATCCGGCTCGCTCGCGCCTATGGACGTCCGATTGCTGAAGCGCTCGCTGCCGCCGGTGTGATCACACCCGGAGAGGCTGGCGTCACCGAGGTGGTCGTCACGATGAGCCCATCTGAGTTGGATGACGATGACCTCATCAGAGAGGTTCGCAGGCGCATGACCCGATACCGCAGCCATGCAGAGGAGTACGACCACGTGCCTGAGGAAGCTACGAAACCCGAGCGTCCGCCTGTCGTCGCCGCCATCGTCACCTGTGAGCGTGGCGTCTTGGTCGGCAGGCGCAACGACGGAAAGCCGCCTTGGACGTTCATCGCCGGAGAGGTCGAGCCCGGCGAGTCCATGGCCGACGCGGCCATCCGTGAGGTCAAAGAGGAGACAGGCCTAAGAGTCGTGGCGGCAGAACGAGAGATCGCGCGGCGGGTCCATCCGAAGACCGGGCGCACAATGATCTATCTGGCATGCTCGCCGACCGGCAACACCGAAGTTTTCGTCGGCGACAAGGACGAACTCGCCGAGGTTAGATGGGCAAGCCTGGCCGATGCCGAGGAACTCCTGCCGGGGTTGTTCGAGCCGGTACATCGGTATCTGCTGGAGCAGCTCGGAAGCTAGTAAAGCGCTCCGCCCAGTCAGGCGGGGCGCTCGACCCTGTCCCGATTGTGTCAGTCGCCTTCCGTCTGTCCTAGCCCATCGATCTTGCCGTCGCGCACGTCGGCGAGGGCTGCAAGGTATCCGGTTTCGATCGCCCGTTGCACGATGTTGGCGATGGCCTCTGGCATGTACGTCCAGCCACCCCACGCTGAACACAGGTTCGCGGTTGCCTCCCGCGCCTCCCGCACGTCGGCGGGGTCGTCGCGCCGCCCAGAGCTCAGGATGTTGGCCGATTGTTCCCAGTCGGTCAGATCTGCCGACGTGTAAATGACCTCACTCATCATTGCCCTCACGCTGCTGGTCGCGCCAATCCCCGAAGTTCTGCGGCCACTTACTCAGGCGCGTTCCGCCGGATTGGTAGCGCACATACAGGCGCCAGCAGGTGGCCTGGAGGTCGTTGAGCCAGTGTTGACCCATGAGTTCATATGGCGCGGCGTTCGTTTGGCGGCCAACGTAGTCGTGCATGGCGGCGTCATTGGCGTTGAAGAACATCATGAGGTACTTGGCGAGGTCTGCGATCTCGACCGGCCGCGGGTCGGATTTGTGCAGTATCGAGATTTTCGGCACGAGTTTTTCGAGGAGGTAGTCAGTTCGACTTTCGCTTGGGAGGTCTTCCCAGAAGGGTCGGTCGTCGGGGCCGGGGAGGAGGTCCAGTAGATCGATCAGGTGTTGCAAGTCGGGATCCGAGGCGGCGCTCATGTCATGATCATGACTCGCGTGAGTCCGAATTCAAACGACTTCCCGGATAGTGTCCGATTCCGGCCAGACGGCTTGCGCGGTCCAACTTTGTGTTGTCTCAGTGACGCCTGCGGACGGGCGGCGTAACGTCGAACCATGGCCAACGATGACGAGCAGGAGCGGCCGGTCTGCGGCACGTGCATGGGCGCCCAAGGCGAATGGGTGGACCGCAACGGCAACTCCCCGAAGCAAACCGTCTGGGTGCCCTGCACGGCCTGCTCCGGGACCGGTCGGACGTGACCGACCCCATCACCTGCCCCGAGTGCTCCGGGGCCGGAGGGCAGCGCCTAGGCCCGCTGTTCCTGGCATGCCGGTTCTGCGGCGGCCGGAGAGTCGTCGGCGGTGAGCACGAGCCCGCCGAGCCGCCGCCGCCGCCCACCTCGCCGCCGCCGGCATGGGAGCACCGCATCTGGCGGAACCCCGCAATCGCTGCCGCCCTGCCCTGCCGGTACTGCCTGGGTGCCGGTCAGGTATCCCACGTGGACGCGGACGCCCGGACCCTGGTCAGCGTGCCCTGCGTATGCCGCGCCACGACCTAGGGTCAGTTGTGCCCGATGCGCCCCCGCCCTGACCGGACGCGCCGTATCCTGAGCCCCATGGCTTACATCGAGGACCGGGTCTCCACGGTCGAGTCCGACATCGCCGAGATCAAAGAGGTTCTGGCCGGGCACACGCGCTCGCTGACCGCCCTTGAGCGGAACCTGTCGCTGGTGCGCGACGACGTCGCCGAGCTGAAGGCCGGCCAGATCGAGATCCGCGACCTGCTCGCGCGGGTCGTCGCCCGGCTCGAAGGCGTGCAGGCGTAACCCTCGGTCGCGGCCCCGCGCCCATCGCCGGGCGCGGGGCTTTCTGTTGCCCGGCCGCAGGTACCCTGACCTGCGAGAGCCCCGGTGCGGGGAAGCTCCGGGGCTCTCCTGCCGTCAGGGGGTCGGGCCGGTCGGGCCGTCCGACATGATCCCGCCCATGATGACGAAGATCGTAAACAGTGCCATCGGGATCACGAAGATGTACCCGAGGATCAGCCCGGCGATGGCGTTCCCGTGGCCGGCCTTCTCGCCGTTCTTGGTCTCCGAGATCCCCAGGTGGCCGCAGGCGACCGCGAGGATGCAAGGCAGCCCGAACATGCACCAGCCGTCCAGGATGCCCACGATGCCCAGCACGAGGCTCGCTGTGGCGTAACCAGAGGTCGGCACCACCCGCGGGGGAGGGTAGGGCTGGTAGCCGTACACCGGGGGTGGACCGTAGTGGCCGTAGTTCGGCCCGTACTGCGGAGGCTGGTCGGGCGGCGGGGGGTAGGACATCGTCTCTCCGTGGGGAAGCCGGCTGTGCGCGTGGACGGTGCGGGGATCTTCCCCGTCTCCGGGGCCTATTTCAGGGTCCACTCGCCCTTCTGGTCGGCGAACCCCGAGTTGAGCGCGAACTGGAATTTCGCCAGCTTCACCCCGTCGGGGATCTCGTAGAGGATGACGCCCTTGCGGCTGTCGCCAGGGGATACGGTTACCGCGCTGAGCAGCACGCCCTCGCGGACCTCGCCGAACGTGTTGTTGTACTGCTGCCCCTGGTCGTCTATCAGGCGGGCTCCGTTGGATGGGGCGTCGCTGTAGACCCCCTGCCCCTTGTTGTCCAGGCGCAGCTCGACGGCCACGTACCGGGCCCCGGTCTTCGGCTTGATGATGTCGTTCGCCGGGGTGGCAGGGTCGGTCACCTTGGTCACCGTGACGTCCACCTTCAGCCCCGAGTCGGCGCCTTCCAGGGAGATGGTGCTGCCCACCGTGGCCGCCGCGGGTTGCGTTTCGGCCGGTGGCTGGGTGGTCTCGGCGGTCTCGGCTGGCTGTGTGGACACCTCGTCCCCGGTGCGGGCCGGCTTGGAGGCGGGTGGGGCTGTGGCCTCGACTAACTCGGGGGCGCTGTTGCCGATGGCGACGAGGGCGGCCGTGCAGCTGAACAGCAGGACCAGGGGAAGGCCTATCACGAAGATCCAGAAGAGCGGGCCCTTCCCCGGCTTGTGCGGGGGCTGCGGGGGCGGGTAGCCGTACCCGCCGGGCGGGCCGTAGTAGGGCGGCTGACCGGGAGGGCCTTGCTGGTACGCCATGGGATCTCCGAGGGTGGCTGAAACATGAACGTCTCAGAGACGGGCCGTTTGGGCGCCAGGGTTACGGCGCTCGGCGACGGAGATCAGATCGTGACCGCCCGTAAGTGGCCGGATACGACAAAGCCCCGCATCCGGTAACGAAGCGGGGCATCCTTCGGTATGTGTAGTGTCAGATCACATCGGCTACTCGACTCTAACCCACTCCCAGAGGTTCTTATTCCAGACCTGCCGTTCCGGGCACTCCCGGGCCGGGATACAGGGGCGTACTGGGGCCGGTCAGGGGTCACAATGGGGAACCATGCTGGAGACCGAGCGGCTGATCCCGCGCCCGTGGCGCGAGGAGGACCTGGCGCCCTGCACGTCCTGGGCGGCTCAGGGCCCGCCGGGGCGCAGGGGGCGGGCGTCGGGCATCCGCAGCCGGTCGACGGCCTCCCTGCGGCGGCTCTCGGGACGGCGGTCGTAGCGCGCGGTGGTGACGGGGGAGGCGTGGCCGACCAGCGCCTGGGTGGTGGCCAGGTCGACTCCGGCGTCGAGCAGTTCGCCGATGAACGTGCGCCGGAAGTCGTGCGGGGTCCGCTTGGTGGCCCCGGCGGCGGCGAGGCGCCGGGCCAGGATGTCGGCGATCGCCTGCCCGGTCATCGCCGCCGGCCTCCCCCCGGGGGCCCGGAGGCGCCCGGCCCTGCTGATGGGGGCGAACAGCGCGCCCGCCTCCCGCCCCCGTACGGCCAGCCAGGCCTCGGTGCGGGCCACCGCCTCGGCCGTCAGGTAGACCAGGCGTTCCTTGTCGCGCTTGCCGCGCACGCGCAGGGAGCGCGCGGCGACGTCGTAGTCGCTCAGCGCGAGCGCCGCGACCTCGGCGCGCCGGCAGCCGGTGGAGTACAGCACGGCCAGCAGCGCGCCGTCGCGCACCCCGGCGGGGGAGTCGTCGCGGTCGCAGACGGCCAGGGCGGCGCCGACCACCTCCGGCGGGACGTGCTGCCCGGTGGGCAGGCGGGTGTGCCGCAGGGTGGGCAGGTCGGCGGCGCGCTGGTAGTCCTCGGCGCTCATCTTGCCGAGGCGCCAGGCTTCGCGCATCACCCGGCGCAGCGCGACCAGGTGCTTGTTGACGTAGGCGGGCGACCATCCCTGCTCGGTGAGGATCGTGCGGATGCGCACGGTGTGCTCGTAGCGCAGCAGGTGCCAGGGCTGCCCGGCGCCGGTCGCGGCGGGGTCGCCGGAGATGACGCGGGCGACCCTGTCGAGGCACCCGCGCATCGTGCGCCGGGACTCGGCGCTGGCCAGGGCGTCGAGGTAGACCACGTAGGGGTCGCCGGCGGGCGTGACGGCGCCCAGGCCGGGGTCGGGTACGGCGGGCACGTCCACGGTGCGATCTTAGGCCGGTCCCGCCCCGGCCGTTGTTAATCTACATTGTAAAGGCCTCAGGTTGGGTGCGGAACGTCATGGACAGGTCGCTCAGCCTGCGGCTCTCCGCCATCAGAGCGGCGACCAGGCCGAGGTCGTCACATCTGCGCCGGACCAGGGGGTACCAGGCCTCGCGCAGCTCCCGGAGGGCCGGTTCCACGCGGGCCCGGTGGGCGACGCGGTCGGGGTGGACCAGGATCCGGTGGCTGTCGGCCTCGCGACGGCGTGCGGCGTAGCCGTCGTGTTCCAGGTGGCAGACCACCTCGGTGGCCTCCTCGTCGGTGAGCCCGGCCAGCGCGGCCAGGCAGCGGACGGACATGGGGCCCTGGCGGCACAGCACAGAAAGGCACCGAAAGTGGGTCGCGTCCAGCCCGACGCGCGCGGCCAGCGCCTCCACGAGCCGGTTGGCCTGCGCGAACAGGGCGGCGGTCTGGCGTTCGACCGCCTCAAGGACGTCGACGGTCTCGTCGTGCGGCATGGTGGTCACTCCAATCGCGGCGGCGGGGCCCGGGCGGAGTGCCGCGGGCCCCGGCTCGGCGGAGCGGCGAGCGCCGGTTCCGCCTCCCGCGGCCGATGTCACAGCCGGGTGGGGTGGGTCTCGCTGGACGACTGCGTGACGCACCGCATCATCGAGTTGCGGAAGAACGCGGCGAACCCCTCGGAGGTGGCGGTGTCGCGGGCGTCGGCCAGGAACGGCACGATCTCGTCCTCGATGATGTGGACGTGCCGCTGGCCGGCCAGGTGGCGGGCGATCCCGGCGAAGTCGCCCTCGTAGTGCACCAGCCGCACCAGGACGTCGTCCTTGACGAACACCCCGGTCCCGAGCAGGCGGGCGGTCTCCTCGCCGTTGTCGTCGGTGACGATCGGCGACTCCAGCCCCTCCCGGAACACCTCCACCGCCACCGTGCCCTCGGCGTGCCGCTGGGCGTTGTCCAGCAGGTTGGCCAGCGCCCGGTTGA
>NZ_JBEZFH010000202.1:0-14181 GCF_040649355.1 Sphaerisporangium sp. NPDC049002
GCTGGCGCCACGTGCAGCGGGCGCTGCGGCGCAAGGCGCCCCTTCCGCCGCTCGCCCTGGCCCCGCTGTTCGGGTACGGCGTCGCGGCGGTGGCCAGCGCGGACAGCAGCACCAGGACGACCGCCAGGGCGGTGCGCACCCAGGGGATGAAGACCGCCTCCGGCACCGCCGCCATGGCCACGCCGCCCGCGCTCAGGGCCAGCGACGTGCTCAGCCAGGTCAGAAACGTGCGCTCGTTGGCCAGCGTGAACCGGGGGTCCGGTTCGTTCCCCTCGATGTCCATGAGGAAAGGCTAATTTACGAGTACTCCCCCTAGAGTTGACGGGTTTTTTGGGCCTGTCAGGTACATTCCTGGGCAATCGTCTTGACCGCCTGGGCGCTGTCGGTGGCGACCTTCTGCGCGGCGTCGACCGCCTCGTTGGCGTCGTCGACGTTGAGCTTCTTGAAGCTGTCGGCCAGCTTCTGCAGGGCTTCGTTCAGGGTGGTGTTCCCGGCCGTGTTCGCCACGTCCTCCAGCTTGGCGGCCCCGTCTTCGAGTGCCTTCTCCATGGCCTTCGGGTCGCTCGCCAGACTCGCGACCTTGGCGCCCGTCTCGCTGATGACCTTGTTGGCCTCGATGCAGGCCTGGGCTTTGTCGACCGTGCTGCACCCGGTGGTCAGCAGGGTGAGACCGATCGCGGAAGCTGCGGCTAGGGGGAGGAATCGCATGGTGAAGACACTAGCCAACTTCGTTCAGCACTGGCCGCCGGAGAAATACTCTTCCAGCTCCGGGGAGAGGGGCGGCACGTCGAGGGGCACCGAGCCGCCGCGGAGCGACTCGGTGGCGAGCAGACCGGCGGCGACGCTGTCCCTGGCCGCCACCGGGGAGGTGTCGGTGGCTCCGCCCTCGCGGGCGAACCGGACGAACTCGGTGACCAGTTCCTGGTCGGCGCCGCCGTGGCCGCCCTCCCCCGCGAAGACGGGTACGGTCAGGTCGCCCTCGGGGTCGTAGCCCCTCCTCCCGGCGTTCCACACACGGACCACGCTCCCGGTCCCGGTGTCGCCGAAGTTCTCCAGACGCCCCTCGGTGCCGATCACGGTGTAGTTGCGCCAGTAGTCAGGGGTGAAGTGGCACTGCTGGTAGCCGGCGTAGACGCCGTTCTCCAGGCGCATGTGCATCATCGACAGGTCCTCGACGTCGACCACGGGGTTGAGGCCCTTCTGGGCGAGCGGGGGCCAGTTGCGCGCCGGGTCGTACCAGTCGGCGGGCAGCCCCTCGGCGCGGTCGGTGATCCCGCCGTACACGGTCAGACCGCCCATGCCGGTGACCCGGACGGTCCGGGAGCCGGCCAGCCAGTGGATCACGTCGATGTCGTGGGCGCCCTTCTGCAGCAGCAGCCCGCCGGTGTTGCGCCGGTCGGCGTGCCAGTCCTTGAAGTAGTAGTCGCCCCCGTCCCCGACGAAGTGCCGGCACCAGATCGCCTTCACCTCTCCGATGGCCCCCTCGGCGATCAGCCGCCGCATGGTGCGCACGACCGGCATGTGCCTCATGTTGTGGCCGACGTACAGCCGGGTGCGCCGCTCGTGGGCGGTGCGCAGGATCAGGTCGCAGTCGTCGAGGGTGATCGCGAGCGGCTTCTCTACGAAGGTGGGCTTGCGCGCCTTCAGCGCCCGTACGGCCAGCTCGGCGTGCGTGTGGTCGGGGGTGAGGATGATCACGGCGTCGACGTCCTCGTCCAGCAGGCGGGCGAAGTCCGCCGTCGTGCGGAGCCCGGGGCCGAGGTCGCGGCGCGCGGCGTCCAGCGCGTCCTGCCGGGGGTCGCAGACGGCGGCGACGCGGCTGCCCCGCCCGGGGCGATGCGCCTCCAGCGCCACCGACCGCCGCAACCCGAACCCCGCCACCCCGATCCGCAGATCCCCTCCCCCACCCCCGGAAGACCGCCCGCCGTCCTGCGACCCCTCGCCACCGGAAGGCCGCCCGCCGTCCTGCGACCCCTCGCCTCCCGAAGACCGCCCGCCGTCCTGCGACCCCTCGCCACCGGAAGGCCGCCCGCCGTCCTCCGTAGCCGCGCTCCCGCCGCTCATTCCCTGGCCCGCCTTCCCGCCGATGCCTATTTGTGCCGATTTTTTAGCATAAATAGGCACATTAGAGCACAGTGCGGTCGTTCCAAGACGGCGAGAGCTGGCTCTGGTGCTACGTGCACGAGATCGTCGGCTACCCCAAAGCTCCCCAATAGGCACCGGCCTCCGCCCGGCAGGCCGTACGGACGGGCGGCGGGCGGGGAACGGGGGGTCGCTAGTCGCGCGCCAGGGTCGCCTCTTCGTAGTCGAGCTCCCTGGTGACCCGGCGCAGCACCTCGTCGTCGATGCGGCGCTCGTCGCGCATCCGCACCAGCACCGAGCGCTCCGCCTCCAGCATGGAGCGGCGAAGCCTGCGGTAAAGCGCGCTCGGCGTCTCCTCGCCCTCGGGGCCGACACCGCCCCCGAGGCGCTCCCAGGCTCCCATGGCCCGGCGCTCGGCGTTGTTGCGCAGCCGGTCGACCACCTCGGCGTGGGTCTCGATGATCCCTTCCTTGGTGAGCTCGTCGAGCCGGGCGAGCGCCGCGCCGGCGGCGGCCTGCTGCGCCGCCGCCTCGGAGAGGTTGTCCTTGTAGATCTCCTGGTCGCTGGTGACGCCCATCTTCCTGATCAGCCAGGGGAACGACATCCCCTGCACCAGCAGGGTGCCGATCACGACGACGAAGGTCAGGAAGAGCAGCAGGTCGCGGTTGGGGAAGCCGACCGGGAGGGCGAAGGCCGCGGCCAGCGACACCACGCCCCGCATGCCCGCCCAGCCGATCACCGCGACGTGGGCGGCCGTCGGCCTCGGCTCCCGCTCGCGGATCTTGCGGAACAGCATCCTGGGCAGGTGGACGCCGGGGATCACCCAGAGGATGCGGGCCACGACGGCCGCCGCGAAGATCGCAACGGAGTACCCCGCGACGCGCCAGGGATCCTGGCCCTCCAGCCCCTGCAGGATGAGCGGAAGCTGGAGCCCGATCAGGGCGAACACGATGATCTCCAGGAAGAAGTCCAGCACCTTCCACACCGAGTAGGAGACCACCCGCGTGCCGTAGTCGGCGCGGTTCATCCGGTGGCCGAGGAAGACGCCGACCACCACTACGGATAGCACTCCCGAGGCGTGCACCGCCTCGGCCGCGAGATAGGACGCGAACGGGATCAGCAGAGAGATCGTGTTCGTGATCAGCGGGTCCTTCAGGCGGTCGAACAGCCGGCCGAAGGCGTAGGCGAGCACGAGGCCGATGAGCAGCCCGCCCCCGGCGGCGTACGCGAACTGACCGCCGGCGCCCAGGAGGCTGACCCCCTCCCCGCCGACCGCGGCGACCGCGACGCGGTAGGCCGTCAGCGCGGTGGCGTCGTTGAACAGGCTCTCGCCCACCAGGATGGTGATGATCTTGCGTGGGAGGCCCAGCCTGCGGGCGACCGCGACGGCCGCCACCGCGTCGGGCGGGGCGACGATGGCGCCGAGGGCGAAGGCGGCGGCCAGCGGCAGGCCGGGGACCAGGACGTGCATCAGCAGGCCGATCACCGCGGCGCTGAAGAGGACGAGCCCGACCGACAGCAGTCCCACCGGCCGGCGGAAGTCCCGCAGGCGCAGGTAGGAGCTGTCCAGCGCCGCCGAGTACAGCAGTGGCGGCAGGAAGACGAGCAGCACGACCTCTGGGTCGAGCTTGTATTCGGGCATGCCGGGGATACGGGATCCGACCAGCCCGACGATCAGTCCGACGAGGACCAGCAGCAGTGGAGCCAGCCAGCCCCGCCACCGGGCGAACGCGGCGATCGCCACGGCACCGGCGGGGAGCAGCACGAACTGGAGCGCTGTCGAGATATCCATCGATCAGAAGGATATGCCGGGTCCGAAGGCGCGGAGGCTCGGCGGCATCCCCGAGCGGCCTTCACCCCCGTACCGCCCGCGGCGGCCATCGCCCGGCCCACCTCGGATCACCGCTCGCGGCCGTACTCCCGTCCGCCGAGGGTCACCGCTCGCGGCCGTACTCCTGCGGGTAGGGGCGCCCGGCCTCGTCGGTGTGGGGCCTGCCGTCGGTAGGGACGCGCTCGCCGGTCGTGTACATCGGGTCGTGGACGTACGGGCGTGACAGCCGCGGGTCGGTGGAGTCCCCGGGCGGCTGCGCCAGGGAGCCGAGGCCGAGCGGGTCGGAGGGATCCACGGCGGACTGCGCGGGCACCTGCGGAGTCCAGTCGTACCCCGGGGACTCATCCGCCGCCCGGTACTCCTGGCCGGGCTGACCGGGGGCGGACGGCTGACCGAAGGGCAGGGAGTCGTTCACGATCATGTTCTCTCGCGGGACCGCGTCCCCGTACCGGGACGCGCCGCCGTACTCAGGGAGCGGGGGGAACTCCGGCGATGAGCCGTAGCTCGGCGGGGCCGAGTAGTCGAGAGGAGGCGTGCCGTACTCAGCGGGCGCGATGGGATCCACCGGACGGCCATACTCGGGCTTGGACCCGAACTCACCGGCCGACCCGAACTCGCGCGGCGACCCGTAGCCGGACCCGGTAGACGACCCGTAGCCCGACTCGGTGGGCGCACCGTAGCCGGGCTCGGCGGAGGGGCCGTAGCCGGGCTCGGCCGTCGAGCCGTAGTCGGTGTGGGGTCCGAAACGGCCACCGGGGGTGAACTCGGCCTGGGCGCCGTAGTCGGTCCGCGTACCCGGCTCGCCCTGGGGCCCGAACTCCCCGAGGGTCGCGTAGTCGGCCGGCACCCCGTAGTCGCCGCGCGCCGCGTGATCGGCGGGCGCCGCGTAGTCGCCGGTGAACGTGAAGCCGCTGGGGGGCGTGTAGTCGGGGTTGACGCCGTAGTCGCCCGAGGCGGCGGCCGTCACCTGCTGCTGAGGGCCGGTCTCGGGCATCGGGGCGGGGCCCTGGTGGCTGAAGGGCGGCGGGGCCTGCGGGGGGAACTGCGGCGGGACCAGCCCGAGCGCCGGATCGGCCTGCGCCGGGTAGTCCGCCTGGGCCGCGAAATCGGCCTGGGGCGCGTAGTCGGCCTGGGGCGCGTAGTCGGCCTGGGAGGCGAAGTCGGCGGCGTAGCCGGGCTGGGCCGGGTAGTCGCCCTGCGAGGGGTATCCCGCGTAGTCGCCGTGGGAGGCCGCCTGCGCCGGGTAGCCGGAGTAGTCGCCCTGCCCGGAGTAGTCACCCTGGGGAACGGCCTGCCCGGAGTAGTCACCCTGGGGAACGGCCTGCCCGGAGTAGTCACCCTGGGGAACGGCCTGCCCGGAGTAGTCGCCCTGGGGAACGGCCTGCCCGGGGTAATCGCCCTGGGGAACGGCCTGCGTGGCGTAGTCGCCGTGGCCCTGCGGGCCGAGGTCCTGCGGGAGGTCGCCCGGCGGGCCGTACTCGGCGGGGCGGGCGCGGGGGGCGACCAGCTTGTCACCGGCGGGCGCGGCGCCGCGCGCCACCAGCACGTCCTTGGGCCCGAGCACCGGCACGGGGGCCGCTACCGTGTCCTCCTGCGGGTACGCGCCGGCCACGCCGCGCGCGAAGGCGGCCTGCTCCTCGGCGTACGAGACGGCCTCGGGGTACTCGTCCTGTTCGTCGGGAACGCCGGACGGACGGGCGTACTGCCCCGTTCCCGGGTACGCGGGGTATTCGGCGTACTCGGGGTGCTCGGCCCCGTCGTCGTAGTCCTCTTCACCCTCGGCGTACTCTCCGCCCGCCTCCGCGTACCCCACGTCGAGCGTGTCGAGGAGGCGGCCGACGTCGTCCATGGGCATACGGAAACTGGCGGTGCACATCTCGCCACGCCACAGGCTGAGGACCAGGGTGCCCTCGTGCCAGGTGACCCGGAGAACACGCTCCTGGCCACGGGCGTCGAAGAACACCTCACCGAACGATGGCAGTGGGACAACTTCCGACATGGCAGACATCGTGCTTTAACCAGCCTTTATTCGTCCACTCGACCTCAGAAACCCTACCGAACCGTTCGTGTCGCCGTCATGGCAGACTCCGCAGCTCACCCCTCGCACACCGGCCCTCGGTAGGGCAGGAGTACGGTAGATCTTCTTTGACCCCCCGGCACCCAGCCCCGTCAGTCTGCCACGCGAAGCGTGATGCGGCTTCCGGAATGCCGAGATGGACCCGGAACGCACCGCGAGTCTCGGCCGGTTTCGGGGCGCGCCGACCCCTCGGGGGCCGGTAGCGTTGCGTGTCGTGCTCGACGACTCCCTCAGCTCCGCCGACGACGTCCTCGACGACACCGAGGTCGTCCCGCACGACGACGACACCCTCGATGACGACGAGACGTTCGAAGAGGAAGAAGACCTTCCGCCCGTCGAGCAGCTCCTGAGCGCCGCCGTCACCGGTGTCGGAGGAGCCGAGAGACCCGGCCAGGTCAAGATGGCGCAGGCCGTTCGGCACGCCATCGAGCACGACGAGCACGTCGCCGTCCAGGCGGGCACCGGCACCGGCAAGTCGCTGGCGTACCTCGTGCCCGCGATCCGCCACGCGATCGAGTCGGACAACGCCGTCGTCGTCTCCACCGCCACCATCGCCCTCCAGCGTCAGCTCGTCGACCGAGATCTGCCCCGGCTCGCCGAGGCGCTCGCCGACTATCTTCCCCACGAGCCACAGTTCGCCATCCTGAAGGGAAGGCGAAACTATCTATGTCGTTACAAGGTGACGGCCGCCTGGCCCGACGAGGACGGCGACGACCAGCTCTTCGACCCTCGCGAGGTCAGCGCCACCGGGCGCATGGTCCAGCGCATCCAGGAGTGGGCGGAGGAGACCGAGACCGGTGACAGGGACGAGCTGGTGCCGGGGGTCAACGAGCAGGCCTGGCGGCAGTTCTCCGTCACCGCCAGGGAGTGTCTCGGCGCGCAGCGGTGCCCGAGCGGCGCCGAGTGCTTCGCCGAGCGTGCCAGGGAGCGCGCGGGCAACGTCGACGTCGTGGTCACCAACCACGCCCTGCTCGCGATCGACGCCATGGAGGAGTTCGCCGTCCTGCCCGAGCACGACGTCGTCGTGGTGGACGAGGCCCACGAGCTCGTCGACCGGGTGACCAGCGTGGTCACCGACGAGCTGTCCGAGGTCGCCGTCGCGACGACCGTACGCCGCGTCGGGCGTCTCATCGAGCAGGGCGTGGCCGACCGCCTCCAGGAGGCGGGCGAGGACCTGAAGGCGCTGCTCGCAGCCGCCCCGCCCGGCCGCCTCGACCAGCTCCCGCAGGTCCTCGGGGACACGCTCTCCGTTCTCCGCGACTCCGCGTTCGCCTGCATCACCGCGATGGGCTCGCGCGGCGGCGACATGTGGGGCGGAGGGAAGAACGACGACCCCGAGAAGGCCGGGCTGCGCAAGGCGGCGTTCACCGCGCTCGACGAGCTGCATGACACCTCCGTCCGCATCCTTGAGGCCTTCGGGGGCGAATCCGAGGTCGAAAGGGCCGAGGTCGTGTGGCTGGAGGGGGCGACCGACCGCCGTCCCGCCCTGCTGAAGGTCGCGCCGCTGAGCGTCGGCGGCATGCTGCGCGACAAGCTGTTCGCCGACCGCACCGTGATCCTCACCAGCGCGACGCTGGCGCTCGGCGGCACGTTCGAGGGCATGGCCCGCCAGTGGGGCCTCGGCCCCGCCCGCCCCGACGACGGCCGCCAGGCCCACCCCGAGCAGGACGGCCCCGGCGCCTCCCCCGAGCAGCACGGCGAGGCGGGTCCCGAGCGGAAGGCCGGCCAGAAGCGCAAAGACTGGGTCGGGCTCGATGTCGGCTCGCCCTTCGACCATGCGCGCAGCGGCATCCTCTACGTCGCCAAGCACCTCCCCCAGCCGGGGCGCGACGGCCTTCCCAAGGAGTACCTCGACGAGATCACCGAGCTGATCGAGGCGGCGGGCGGCCGTACGCTCGGCCTGTTCTCGTCGATGCGCGCCGCGAAGGCCGCCACCGAGGCGCTGCGCGAGCGGTTGGGCGTGCCGCTGCTGTGCCAGGGGGACGACTCCACGTCGCTGCTGGTCAAGCAGTTCGCGGAGGACCCGGCCACCTGCCTGTTCGGCACGCTGTCACTGTGGCAGGGCGTCGACGTGCCGGGGCCCTCGCTCAGCCTGGTGATCATCGACCGCATCCCGTTCCCCCGGCCGGACGACCCGCTGGCCTCCGCCCGGCAGCGGCACGTGGCCGCGAAGGGCGGCAACGGGTTCATGGCGGTCGCGGCCACCCACGCCGCGCTGCTGCTCGCCCAGGGAGCGGGAAGGCTGCTGCGCGGCCAGAGCGACAAGGGCGTGGTCGCCGTCCTGGACCCCCGGCTCGCGACCGGGCGTTACGGAAGCTTCCTGCGTGACTCGCTGCCGCCGTTCTGGACGACGAGTGACCCCGCCAAGGTCCGCGCCGCCCTCCGCCGCCTCACCGCATAGGACCACCCCGCCGCCGGGGCCCGCCGGTACGTCCGGCCCGGCTCGCGTTCGAGACCTCGGGCGCACGACCGGGGCGGGCAGGGCCGGATCCGCCAGACGCGTGATCGCGCAGGACCGCCCGGTGGCCGCGCCTTCAGGCGTACGGCTCCAGGTGGGGGCGTTTGGGGTCGACGGCGTCGCCCGATGAGGTGCCACGCAGGCGGCGGCCCACCCACGGGAGAAGGTGCTCGCGCAGCCACAGCCGGTCGTCGCGGAGCTTCGCCCTGCGGTCGACCCGCTCCCTGGGCGGCCAGGCATGGCGCCAGTCGTCCTCGGACGGCACACCGAGCACCTCGCACACCTTCGCGGCGACCAGGCGGTGCCCCTCGGCGTTCATGTGGAGCCGGTCCTCGCTCCAGGCCCGCCAGTCGCGGATCGACTGCATCGACCACTGGTCGACGACGTGGCAGCCGTAAAGGTCGGCGATGGACCTTATGTGCAGGTAGAACACCGCGAACCTGCCCCTGACCTGGCGCATGAGCGGGGTGTCACGCGGGTCCACGCCGGTGAACAGCACGACGTCGGCGCCGGTGCTCCGCAGGTCGCGCACGGCCCTCGCCAGGGTCTTGGCCATGCGGTCGGGGTCGCCGCCTGGCCGCAGCAGGTCGTTGCCCCCGGCGCAGAGGCTGACCAGGTCGGGCTTCAGCTCGATCGCCGCCGGCACCTGGTGCTCCACGATCTGGTCGATCAGCTTGCCGCGCACCGCGAGGTTGGCGTACCGGAAGCCGGGCTCCAGCGCGGCGAGCCGCTCGGCCACCCGGTCGGCCCAGCCACGGAAGTGCCCGTCAGGGCCGGGGTCGTTGAGCCCCTCGGTGAAGCTGTCGCCGATCGCGACGTAGGAGGTGTAGGCCCTCATTGCCCGTCCTCCGCGATGGCCCGCAGCGCCAGCTCGTACGAGCGCAGGCCGAACCCCGCGATCGTGCCGGTGGCGACCGAGGCGACCACCGAGGTGTGCCGGAACTCCTCGCGGGACGCGGGGTTGGAGATGTGCACCTCGATCAGCGGCGCCGTGCGCTGGGCGATGGCGTCACGCAGCGCGTACGAGTAGTGGGTGAAGGCCGCGGGATTGAGGACCACGGGGATCGACCCGTCGGCGGCCTCGTGGAGCCACGACACCAGCTCGGCCTCGTCGTCGGTCTGCCGGACGTCCACGGTCAGGCCGAGCTCCCTGCCGGTCTGGCGGCACAGCGCGGCCAGGTCGTCGAAGGTATCCGCGCCGTACACATCGGGCTCGCGGCTGCCGAGCCGCCCGAGGTTCGGGCCGTTGAACACGAACACGGTCCTCATCGCGCCCTCGCCGTGCTTCCCCTACCCGAGCCGAGCACCGTCCTCATCGCGCCCTCGCCGTCCCCTCCGTGCCGGAGACGACCGTCGTCGTCGCGGCCTCCGCCGTGCCGCTCGCGTGCGCGGCCGTCATCTTCCGACCTCCCGGTAGGCCGCTTCGAGCAGCTCCTCCGGTGGGTCCTCCAGGCGCGCGACCTTGCCGATGTCGTCGAGGATGACGAACCGCTGCTTCGCCCCGCGGTTCTTCTTGTCGACCCGCATGTGGTCGCGCAGCTCGGGCCAGGCCTCGTGACGGTAGGCCGTCGGAAGGCCGACCGAGGTCAGGATCGACCGGGTGCGCTCGACGAGCCCCGGCCCGGCGTGGCCGGACAGCCGGGACAGCTCCGCGGCGTAGACCATGCCGATGGCCACGGCCTCGCCGTGCCGCATGTGGTAGCTCTCGACGCGCTCGATCGCGTGGGCCAGCGTGTGCCCGTAGTTCAGGATCTCGCGCATGCCCGACTCGCGCAGGTCGGCCCCGACGACGTCGGCCTTGACCTGGATCTTGCGTTCGATCAGCGCCCGCGTGTGCCGGCCCTCGGGCACCCGGGCGCCCTCGGGGTCGTCCTCGACGAGCAGCAGGATGGTCGGGTCGGCGATGAAGCCGCCCTTGATGATCTCGGCGAGCCCGGCGACGTAGTCGTCGCGCGGCACCGACACCAGCGTGGCGAGGTCGCACAGCACCCCTACGGGCGGGTGGAACGAGCCGACGAGGTTCTTGCCCTCGGGGGTGTTGATGCCGGTCTTGCCGCCCACCGCCGCGTCGACCATGCCGAGCAGCGTGGTGGGCACCTGGACGACCTTGACGCCGCGCAGCCAGGTGGCCGCCACGAAACCGGCCAGGTCGGTGGTGGCTCCCCCGCCGACGCCGACCACGGCGTCCGAACGGGTCACCCCGTACCGGCCCAGGGCCGACCAGAGCTCGGCGGCGACCTCGACCGACTTGGCCCGTTCGCCGTCGGGCACGGGAAGCGCCACCACGGAGAGACCGGCGGCCTCCAGCACCCCGCAGACCGGCCGGGAGATCTCGGGAAGGCTCGCCGGGTGGACCACCGCCACCGTGCGGACGCCGTCGCCCAGCAGGCCGGGCAGCTCACCGAGCACTCCCGCCCCGACGACCACGTCGTACGGGCGCTCGCCCCTGACCGTGATGCGGGTGCTCGTCACGCCGGGAGCCCCTTCATGATCTCGTCGGTGATCTCCTCGGGCGCGCGGCCGTCGGTCGCCACGACGATCGACGCGAGCCGCTCGTAGACCGGGCGGCGCTCCTCCATGAGCCTCTTGAGCTGGCTGCGCGGGTTGAGCACGAGCAGCGGGCGCGCCTGGGCGAGGCCCACGCGCTGCACGGCGTCGGCCAGGCCGACCTGGAGGTAGACCACCGAGTGCCCGGCGAGGAGCTCCTGGGTGGCCTCGCTCAGGATGGCGCCGCCGCCGAGCGCGAGCACGCCGTCGTGCTCGGCGAGCGCCTGGCCAACCGCCGCTGCCTCCAGCTCGCGGAACCGCTCCTCGCCGTCGTCGACGAAGATGTCGGCGACCGGCTTGCCCGCCACGGTCTCCACGTCGGTGTCGGTGTCGCGGAAGCTCGCGCCGAGACGCTGGGCCAGCAGGCGGCCGACGGTGGACTTGCCCGACCCGGGCGGGCCGACCAGCACAGCTCTGGGAGACGTCACTTGATCACCATCGACGACAGGTAGCCGGAAAGGTTACGGGCGACCTCCTCAACGGAGTCGCCGCCGAACTTCTCGACGGCCGCGTCGGCGAGCACCAGCGCGACCATCGCCTCAGCGACGATACCGGCGGCCGGAACCGCGCACACATCCGACCTCTGGTTGATGGCCTTGGCGGGCTCGCCGGTGAGCACGTCGACCGTGGAGAGCGCGCGGGGCACGGTGGAGATCGGCTTCATCGCGGCGCGCACCCGCAGCGGCTCGCCGTTGGTCATGCCGCCCTCGACGCCTCCGGCGCGGTTGGTGACGCGGCGGACGCCCTCGGCGGTGTTCTCGATCTCGTCGTGGGCCTGGGAGCCCCGCCGCCGCGCGGTGTCGAACCCGTCGCCGACGCCGACGCCCTTGATCGCCTGGATGCCCATGAGCGCCCCCGCGAGCCGCGAGTCGAGGCGCCGGTCCCAGTGGACATAGCTTCCGAGGCCCGGCGGCAGGCCGTACGCGACGACCTCGACCACCCCGCCGAGCGTGTCGCCTTCGCGCTTCGCGGTGTCGATCTCCTCGATCATCGCCGCGCCGGCCTCCGGATCGAGGCAGCGCGCCGGGTGCTCGTCGACGGCGGCGAGCTGGCCGGGCGCGGGGATGAGGCCGTCCGGGGCCTCGGCGGTGCCGATGGCGATGACGTGGCTGACGATGTCGACGCCGAGCGCCTGCTTGAGGAAGTTGCGCGCGACCTGGCCGAGAGCGACCCGGGCGGCGGTCTCGCGGGCGCTGGCCCTGTCGAGGATCGGGCGGGCGTCGTCGAAGCCGTACTTCTGCATGCCGGACAGGTCGGCGTGGCCGGGACGCGGGCGCGACAGGGGGGCGTTGCGGGCCTGGGCCGCCAGGAGGCCGGGGTCGACCGGGTCGGCCGCCATCACGGTCTCCCACTTGGGCCACTCGGTGTTGCCCACGCGGATCGCGACCGGGCTGCCCAGCGTGCGGCCGTGACGCACGCCGCCGACGATCGTCACCTCATCCTGCTCGAACTTCATCCGCGCGCCGCGGCCGTAACCCAGGCGGCGTCTCGCCAGGGCCTGCTCCACGTCGGCGGTCGTCACTTCGACTCCGGCGGGCATCCCCTCAAGGATCGCGACGAGCTCGGGGCCGTGGGACTCACCTGCGGTCAACCAGCGCAACATGATGACAAGTCTTCCATGCACGGCCCAGTGCCATCGCCCGCCCATGAACCGATCAGCGAAGGACCGCCGCGAGGGCTCCGAGGAGGATGAACGGCCCAAGGGGGAACTGGCTCTGGAGAGTGCCCCTGCGGGTGATCAGCAGCGCGACGGCGTAGAGCGCGCCGAGGAACTGCCCGCCGACCGCGCAGACGATCCAGGGGTCCAGGCCGAGCGCGCCGGTCAGCATCCCGGCGAGCCCGGCGAGCTTGACGTCGCCGAGGCCGAGCGCGCCGGGCCGTACGAACCACAGGACCGCGTAGACGCCGGCCAGCGCGAGACCGCCGAGCAGCCCGGCGACCAGGTGGCCCGTGGGGACGAGCAGGAGGGCGATGATCGGGTAGGACGGCAGCGTGATGGCGTCCGGCAGCCGCTGGGTCCGCCAGTCGATCACCGCGAGCGCGCACCCGGCCACCGCCGCGTACGACCAGGCGGCGAGCGCGGGGGTCCACGCGAGCCTCCAGGCGACCAGGGCGCAGGCGGCGGCGGTGCCCAGCTCGATCAGCGGCGGCCACGCGGGCACGGGCACGGCGCGAACCGCGCGGCCGAACGCCTGACGAGCCTCCACCCGGTACGCCCGCCGCCGCTCAGTGAAATCGAGCTCCGGGGCATCGAGCCGCGGGGCGTCGAGCTCAGGGGCGTCGAGCTCCGAGGCATCGAGCTCAGGGCTGTCGAGCTTCGAGGTGTCGAGCTTCGGGGTGTCGAACTCCGGGGCCGGGCCGAAGCCGCCCGCCAGGACGCGGACATAGACGCCCGCGAGAAGCCCCAGAAGGGCCGCCCCCGCGACGATGAAACCCACCCGCCGACCTTACGGGGATCTCAGCTCGGCGTACGCCGGAAGTGGCGGAGAAGCCCGCGTTTGGGGGTGGGAAGCCGTGCGACGGTCACCTCGGCGTGCTCCGACAGCCCGCGCAGCAGGGCCTGGATGCTCTCCTCCTCCGCCGTGACCTGCCCGATGGAGGCCAGGGCGTGCAGCATGGCGCCCTCGATCGCGAACGGCACAGGACCGGCCACGTCGATCACCACGGCGGCGGCCTTCTCGCCGAGCGCGGCACGGCAGACCTGCGGGGTCACGGCCTGGATGGGCCGGGCGTCGGCGCGCCAGAGCTTCAACGACGCGGCCCCGGTGAACGCGGGGACCGCCTTCCTGCCGTCGGCGCCGACCAGCACCGGCAGGGCCATCTCGCTTTCCTTCTCCTGCTTGAGCCCGTGCTCGCCGACCTCGGACTCCGTCAGCAGGGCCACGACGGGCACGAGCAGGCGCGCCGTGCTCAGGGCCGACATCACACCGGCGGAGTCGGCCTCACCGGTGGCGAAGGCGGCCAGCGCCGCTGAGACGGACGCGTCGGCGCTGCCGTCGTCATCGGGGACCAGAGGCTGCGGAATGCTGGGCACGACCCGCGAGCCTACCCGCCGTCGCGACCCCACCGCGTCATCGGCGGGTGCTCCCACCCTGGGCGCGTGGCGGGCCCCTTGCCCCCGAGCCCTCCGCGAGCCCCTCGCCTGCCTCGTCCTCGACGACCTCGAAGGACTCCTCCGAACCCTCG
>NZ_JBEZFH010000203.1:0-11205 GCF_040649355.1 Sphaerisporangium sp. NPDC049002
CCGACGTCGCGCTGTTCGGCATCGCCGGGCGCTTCGCCGGGGTGCTGTTCTCGCGGTGAGATTCCGCCGCGATCACCAGGGTGTCCGGGCGCTGAGTGTCGTTGATGACCGGGCCCATGCGATCACCGCCGCCGTCGAACACGGTCTCGGCCAGGCCGGCGCAGTGTGCCGCGCTCAGCAGACGGGTAGTGCCCCCCATGTTCATGGGCCAGCCGACCGTGCAGTTCATCGTCCTGGCGCCCGCGTAGTAGGGAGAGGAGTCGTCCTCACGGCACCACGAGGAGCCGTCGGCGCACCTCCCCGCGAAGGGCGTCGTCTCCACTTCGCCGGCGGCCGTGTCCACGCGCACGTCGACCGCCGCCGTGGCCAGGAGGTTCTCGGCGGCGAGGCTCTGGGCCCGCGACCGTCCCTTCGCCCACCTCACGTCGAGGCCGCTGCCGTCCGCGCGAGGGGCGACCTCCCCGACGGCCTCGTTCTCGCCGAGCCGCCGCACCTCCGCGAGGAGCTGCTCCTGGGTGTAGCGCGCCGGCAGCACCCTGACGGGAACGGACCTGTTCTGCTCCTCGATGACGCGCTGGACCGCGGCGGGCACCGCGCCCTGCCAGTAGACGAGAAGTTCCCGGTTCTCCGGTGCCGCGACCACGCTCGCGTACCCGTTCCGCGTGCTCGCGGCAGCCGCCTTCTGGATCTTCTCCGCGGCCGCGTTGAGCTTGTTCTGCGTGCTCATCAGGTCGCTCCAGGTGGCGAACCCACCGGGCACGGGAGCGGTCGCCAGCGCGGCCGCGGTGCCGCCCCCGTTGTCACCTCCGGAGGTCCGAGCCTGGACGGGCGAGCCCCCCAGGCCGGCGAGGAGTAGCAGGGAGACCCCTGTGATGAGCCCGGCACGCCGGACGGCGGATCCACTGTTCACGGAGATCTCCTTACGGAACCACGAGTTCTGGGACGCCTCACGAGCGCGCGACCCATGGCCGTCCGCCTCCTGTGAACTGTCCGTCATGGGTAAGATTCCACGTCCCCATAATCTTGTCAATGACAAGATTGACACGCCGAATCTCCTCCTGACTATCCGTCACGCGACGCGGTGATCACCTCGACGGGCCCCGGCAGAACCGCGATCTCCACGAAACCGGTGTCGCTAAGGAGCCGCGTGTAGTGCTCGATGTCGTACAGCCGGCTGTGGCAGGCGTCGACGCCCATGAGGAAGTACGACCAGAAGAACTGGGCGGCGAGACGCTCGGGAGTGCGGAACTCCTCGCAGATCATGATCCGCCCGCCGGGCTCCAGCGCCTCATGCGCCTTCTGGAGCAGCGCGCGAGCGGTCGAGACCGGCCAGTCGTGCAGCACCCGGACGAGCGACACCCCGTCGTAGCCACGCGGCAGGGGACCCTCCAGGAAGTCGCCGCCCACGAAGCCCAACCGGTCCTCGTGGCCGCTGTCGCGCCTGACCTGGTCGACGAGCGGCTCAGCGGCGGGCAGGTTGAACACGTCCACTTGGAGGGCGGGACTGGCCGGCAGCAGGGCCGCGGCCAGGGTGCCGTCACCGCCTCCCACGTCGAGGAGCCGGAACGCGGACGTGCCGAACAGGCGGGCGGCATGCGACCGGAACGTCTCGACGAAGGGGCCCAGCCCGGCGGCCATGCTCTGCTCGAAGCCCGCGAGTTGCGTCTCGTCCGGAGGCCAGCCGAAGTCGCCCGCCGGGATCGACAGGGTCCCTCTCAACACCTCGGGCAGGTTCCCGTGCAGGACCCGCCACGGATACTTGTCACGGTCCCGCTCCAGCGCGCCGGGACCGGCCACGGCGAGCACCGCCTCCTTCAGCCCGGAAACGGCGGTGTAACGAGCGAGGAACGGATCGTCGCCCGCGCTCCTGCTCCGGACGAGACCGAGACTCTCCAGGCAGTCCAGCAACTTGTACAGGCGGCCCGGGACCAGTCCCAGCCGGGTGCTCATCTCGGCCACGGTGACCTCGGCGGGCTCCAGCGCGTCGAGCACGCCGAGCTCCAGAGCCGCCTCCACGACGTCCATCGCCTTGGAGCCGTTGGCCAGGAGGCTCATGAGTGCTCGTGGACCGAGCTGGTGGCCGGTCACAGGGTCACCCTCGCGCGCTCGTACTCCAGAGCGTCCATGAACGCGTCGATCTCCTCGATCGTGTTGTAGAAGTGCGGTGCCACGCGGAGTGACCCGCGCCAGCTGCAAACCATGCCGGCGCGCAAGAGTGCCTCCCTCACCTGCCGGTCTCCCGGAAAGCTCAAGCAGACGACCCCGGCACGGCGGGAGGGGTCCCTCGGGGTCACGACCTCGATCCCGGCGGCGTCGGCGCGCTCGATGACGCGGTCGGTGCAGGCCAGGGAATGCCGGCGGATCGCCTGCACGCCCACGCCCGACAACAGGTCCAAGCCCACCTGGGACATCATCGGCCCCAGCGCCATGGGAGTGCCGCTCGCGAGACGGCGGGCGTCGGCCGCCCATCCGGCGGGCGGGCCGAAGGAGGTGGGATCGTCGCCGGCGAACCAGCCCGTCGCCGCGGGCCGCAGGTCCGGCAGGATGTCCGGCCTCACGTAGAGGAAGGCCGTGCCGGCGCCGCACATCCATTTGTGCGCCCCGCCGAGCAGGAAGTCGACGCCGAGAGCGGTGACGTCCAGAGGGACCACGCCGACGGTCTGATAGGCGTCGACGATGACATAGGCGCCCACGCTGTGCGCCCGATCGACGACGCGCCGCAGATCGAGCGCGGCCCCTGTGCTGTAGCTACCGTGCGACACGCATACGCAGACGGTACGTTCGTCGATCGCCTCGACCAGGGCGTCCTCGTCGAACTCCGGTCCTCCGGTGCCCACCACTTCCAGCGCAGCCCCGTACCGGGCGAAGCCGCGCCATATGAACGGCACCGTGGGGAACTCCAGGTCGGTTGTGACCACCTTGTCGCGCGGCGCGCCGAAATCGAGGCAACTGGCGACGCGGGCGAGGAGCGTGCTGAGGTTGAGATCGGTCACCACCGAGCCGGCCGGCGCCCCGATGAACCGGGCCAGGCCCGCGGAGTAGCCCGCCATCTGCTCCAGCCAGCCGCTCCACTCCTCGTCCCGCCAGGTCGACAGCGTCCGCCAGTACCGGCCCAGGACGTCCTCGACTCCACGGGGAACGGCCCCGGTGGAGTTGCTGTTGAGGTAGACACACGTGCTCAGGATCGGGAACTCGGCGCGCAGGGATGCCAGCCGTTCGCTGTCCGTCACCGTCATGGCCCCTCTGTCCGCTCCGCGCCGGGCGCGTATCCGCCGCCGCGGTTCCATGTGGCCGTCATCTCCTCACGGACCTTCCACAGCGGCCGGAACAGCGGCTGCGTCATCCGGCCGGTCAGGACCTGTGTGGGAACGCCGTCCAGCGCGGAGGTCCCCCTGCTGACGCCGATCGTCCTGCGGACGAGCATGAAGTGAGTCACAAGCCACATCTGGTACGCCTCGTCGACATCGACGAGCAGTTCGAAGGTGTACTTCAGGTCGGGGTGCTCGACGTCACGCGGCTCGTAGACGTCACGGATGGACGCCTTCCTGCGCTCCAAGGCCAGGTCGAGCGCTTTGGACACGTGTTCCGCCGCCATCCGCACGCGGTTGAACCCCGGCGACTCCTGGCCGCTGCCGTTGCCGAGGTGCCTGCGGATCGTCTGATACGAGTCCGGTGTCAAGGTCTCCAGCACCACAAGCTCCTGGCGCAGGCCGCCGAAGATGCGCGCGACTCGGCTCAGGCGTGCGGAGGCCTCCCAGAATCCCTCGCGCTCCAGGTCACCGACCACCTCGATCAGTTCGTGCGTCGCGAGCTTCAGCCACAGCTCCTGGGTTTGATGGACGATCTGGAACATCATCTCGTCGGGCGACACGAGGTCGCCGACGGCCGATTGCAGCGAAAGAAGGTCGTCGGTCCGGAGGTACAGCTCGTAGTCGAGTTTGCCCTCCCCTACGAACGTCTTCAGGACGGAGTTCCAGACCGGCTCGGACAGCGTCCGATGCAGGTCTTTCGTCTCTGGTATGCGGCTCTCTCCGCATGCCGGCCCGCAGGTGTGATCGGGTAAGGGAAGGACCTGATCAGCGTCGCATGACTCGACGGCAGGAGCGGTCCAAGACGCGGATGTTTCGTCGCTGTTAATTTCGGATCTCTCCTATAGAGACGACCACCGGGGGGAAATGGCATTCGCGCCGTCACGTTTTCCGTCCGAGCCTCTCGCTCTCTCGGACGGTCGTACACCGTGGCGGTGCGAACGCGACGACGCAGCCTCACCCGGCTACCTTGTGAACGACTTGGGATGGGCCGCGGCACACCTTAAAAACGCTAAAAACGCCTATCGTCCCCTTCAGAGTCTTTAAGGCCGCCCGCACGGCCGCGACCGCCTTCACCACCACGGAAACGCCGGGAAGGCCGACCCCCTCTCACGATCGCGGCCGTATCACTCAATGGCGGGGGCGCCGGTCACGGTAGCGGCCATCACAAGTCGCCTTCAGTCCACGCCGATTAGGTCCCACTAGTGATTCAAAAGAATCGTCTCTCTCCGATCTGCCGCCGGGAAGGCAAAGCCGGACCACCGTTCGCCGGCCGTCCGGAACCTGCCGGAACGAGGACGACCTTGTGCTTCACGCAGCACCTCAGCCCCAGATGAGCGGTGGTCCGATTGTTGACAAGCGCGACTCGAAGGGCTGATCCTTGGTCCGCCGGTTCAGCCTTCTAAACCCAGGGCCGTCTTTCTCGCTCGCTGTGCGCGCGACGGCCCGATCGCCGTCATTCGTCGACCGACCTCTTTGTCACCGCCGATGCGGCCTCTCGTTCTCTGCTGTTGAATAAGGACGACCCATGCCAGAACCATCAGTCGCCGCCCCGTTCACGGAGCCGTACTTCCAGAATCCCTATCCCACGTATGAATGGCTCCGGGACAACCACCCCGTGCACCCGGTGACGGTTCCGGGAACGGATGTCCGGGTATGGCTGGTCAGCCGCTACGACGACGTGCGCGCGGCCTTCACGGACGAGCGGATCAGCAACGACGCCGCCTGGGCGACACAGGAGTTCCGGGAGGCCGGGCTCGTCCTCGGCGCCGGTGGGGACATAGACCGTTCCATGTCCACGGTGGACCCGCCCGCGCACACCCGGTACCGGAAGCTGACGGCGAGCACCTTCACGGCGGCACGGGTCCAGCAATGGGAGCGCAGCGTCAAGGAGATCGTCGACAAGCTGCTCGACGACGTGCGGCCGGGACGTGTCGTCGACCTGCTGGACAGGTTCGCGACGCCCATGGCGGTATCGGTCATATGCGAGGTGATGGGCATACCGTCCGCCGACCGCAAGCTCCTGCGCGAGTGGGGGGACGTCATCTTCACCGCCGATCCGGGACGACGAGGCGAAGCGGTGGACGCGGCCGCGTCACTGGCCGGTTACATCCGCGAGCTGATCGCGGTCAAGAGGAACGACCTGTCCGACGACCTGATGTCCGCTCTCATCCAGGCGCACGACGACGAGGGGCTGACCGAGACGGAACTGATGGCCTCGTGCGCCGGGCTCGTCATCGCGGGTTACGAGACCACCATCGGCCTGACGGGTACGGCGGTGCTGACCCTTCTCGACAATCCCGAGGCGATGCGGGAGCTCCGTGATGATCCGTCCCTCTTGGGCGCCATGGTGGAGGAGGTCCTGCGTTACGACGGCGCCGCCACCACGTCGCTGTGGCGCTTCGCGAAGGAGGACATCGAGATCAGTGGCACGAAGATCCCGGCCCACGATGCGATGTTCCTTCTCATCGGGTCGGCGAACAGGGATCCTCGCCAGTTCACCGACCCGGACACCTTCGATCTGCACCGGGCCGCCAAGCAGAGCCTCGCGTTCGGCCACGGGATCCACCGGTGCGTCGGCGCCGCCCTTGGGCGTCTTGAGCTGAAGGTGAGCGTCGGCGCCGTTCTGGAGCGCTTCTCCGACATCGAGCTCGCGGTGGACAGGGACGAGATCCGGTACAAGCCCCTGGTGGGAATACGAGGGCCCATGTCGCTCCCCCTGATCCTGCGGCCCTAGCCGCGGAGGGACGGTGCCGGTCGGACGGCCGCCCGCCGTCCGCCGTCCGCCGTCGCGGGCCCGGGACCAGGCGGATCCTGGCGAACTCAGCGGGCAGATCAGACAACGGGGGTTGGGAATGAGCAGGACAGGTATGGAGGACCGCGCGGGCGCGGACTCCCACCTGCTGGAGGACATCGCCAGGGCCGCCGTACGGCGGCAGGCAGGCCGCGGGGCCGGAGGCACGGGCTCCGAGGCGGCCGCCGACGGCGGGTGGGAGATCCGCCACCTCGCGCCGTGGACGTATGTCACCCCGGCCGCCTCCCCCATCAGGGCGCAGGGCTGGAAGTTGCATGTGTCGGCGACGCAACTGGCGGCCCCGCTCGTGCTGGCGCGGGCGGCCGAGGTGCTTGCCCGCCACCGCTGCCCGTTCAAGTTCGCCGCCACTCTCGACGATCTGACCGCTCTCGTCGGCCGGGGCGCCGACCGCTCCGCGGTCGGCAAGTTCATCACGGTCTACCCGCCCGACGACGAGACGGCGACGGCGGTCGCCGAGGAGCTGCACAGAGCCACCTACGGCCTGCCCGGCCCGCCCGTTCTGTCCGACCGTGCCTACCAGCCGGGCAGCCTGGTCCACTACCGCTTCGGGGTGTTCTCGGCGCAGAGCGTGCTCGACAACGACGGCGGCTACAGTTCGAGGCTGACCGCCCCCGACGGCACCAGCGTGGTCGACCAGCGCAACGCCTGGTACTCCCCGCCTGCATGGGCCCCGTGCCCGTTCGAGTCGGGCCGGGCTCCCGTGCGGACCACCGCGCCGGAGGCCGTATTGCTGGCCGACCGATTCGTGGTGCGCCAGGCGATCCGCCTCGGCGCGAAGGGCGGGGTGTACCTGGCGGAGGACCGGCTCGCCGGCGGCCAGGTAGTGATCAAGCAGGCGCGCCCGCACCTCAGCTCCACCCTCGGGGGTCAGGACGAACGCGACCATCTCCGCCACGAGGCGAACATGCTCGACCACTTCGGGCCGCTGGGCGTCACGAGCCGCAAGGTGGACCTGTTCGAGCAGGGAGAGGACCTGTTCCTGGCACAGGAGCACGTCGAAGGCATGGTGCTCACCACCTGGGCCGGCGAGGGGAAGCCCGTCTCCCCCGACCGGTGGCAGGACATGGCGGTGAGCGTGGTGCGCGGGCTGACCGGCCTGGTCGGTGTCGTACACGAACAGGGCTTCGTGCTGCGGGACCTGACCCCGGGCAACGTCATCGTCGGCTCGGACGGCCGCTGCCGGCTGATCGATCTGGAGATGGCGGCCGTCCCCGGCACTCCCGTGACGAAGGCGTTCACGCCCGGCTACGCGTCGCCCCAGCAGATGCGCGGTCCGAGGCACGGCCCGGCGCCGACGGCCGAAGTGGACCTGTACGCCCTCGGAGCGACCGTGTTCTTCCTGACCACGGCCTGTCAGCCGGTGCTCAGCGCCGACGAGCCCTCCGGGGTCCGCTCGTGGGATTCCCGCGTACGGACGCTGTTCGACGTGGCCTCCGCGGGCAACGCCCTGGCGCAGGCCATGGCGCCGATGATCCTCGGCCTGATGCGGGAGGACCCGGCCCGGCGCTGGGATCTGCGGCGGGCCGAGGAGTTCCTCGACAAGCTGGACACCGAACCCCGGCCCTTCGTGCCCCACGTCACCGCCCATCGCCTCGCCAGAGCCGATCAGGACCGCCTGCTCCTCGACGGGGTCGCGCACACGCTCCAGCGGATGGATCGCGGCGCGGCCGGCGATCCGGAGGGTCGCGGCCGCCTGTGGCCCACCTCGGGTTCCGGCGACACCTCCGACCCCTGCGCCGTCCAGTACGGCTCGGCCGGGGTCCTCAAACTCCTTGCCTCGCTACTGGACACCCCCGCCTGCGAGGAAGGCGGCGGCCCGGAGTCGTGGCGCGCCGATCTCGCGGACGGGCTGAGGAACGCGGCGGAGTGGACGGTCCGGCGTCTGGCGAGCGAGACCAGGCCCTCCCCCGGGCTCTACTTCGGCCGTGCCGGTATCGCCTGGGGCCTGCACGAAGCCGGCCGCGCGCTCGGCGACGACGGCCTGCGCGCGGCGGGCGCCGACCTGGCGCTCGGTCTGCCGACCACCTGGCCGAACCCGGACGTCTGCCACGGCCTGGCCGGGACGGGGCTCACCCTGCTGCACCTCTGGCATGCCACCGGCGACGAGCGGTTCAGGGACATGGCCGACCGATGCGCCGACGCCCTGCTCGCGTGCGCCGAGCGCACGCCCGACACGGTGTTGTGGACCATCCCGAAGGACTTCCCCTCCGTGCTCGCCGGCGCGACCCACTACGGCTTCGCCCACGGCGTGGCCGGGATCGGGACCTTCCTGCTCGCCGCCGCCACCGGCCTCGGACGCGACGACTGCATGGACACGGCCCTGCTCGGTGGACGGACGCTGCTGGCCGCCGCCTACTCCACCGGCGACGCCTCGTGGTGGGCGGTGTCCCCCGGCGCCGGCACCGTCAAGTTGCCGCACTGGTGCAGCGGGTCCTCAGGGGTCGGCACCTTCCTGATCCGCCTCCACCGTGCCACCGGTGAGGAGCGGTTCCTGCAGGCCGCGAGGAGCGCCGCGGCCGCCGTCCACGGTTCCCGTCTGTCCTCGGGGACCGCCGCCTGCCACGGGCTGGCGGGTGACGGACAATTCTTGCTCGACATGGCCGACCTGCTCGGCGAACCCGACTACCATGCCCAGGCCGAAGAACTGGCCGGATGCCTGTCGGTGCGTTCGGTGCTCCGGGACGGGCTGCTGGTGGTGCCGGACGAGAACGGCGACAAGGTGAGCTTCGGCTGGAACACCGGCCTGGCGGGGGTCCTCGACTTCCTGCACCGGACGCGCCACGGCGGCGCCCGTTCCTGGATGGTCGACGTCCCGGCTCGCGTCACGGTATCGGCCCCGGCGGGCGGCCAGACGCCATGAGCGTGGAGACGACGAGCGCGGTCGCCGGCGGCGGGGCCGCGCCATCGCCTCCTCCCGAGCTGCGGCGGATCAGCTTCCGCTTCTCCGGCGGGGGGCGTCATGCGGTATGCCTCACCGCCTGGGACCGCGGTCCCCTCGCTCCAGAACTCTGGGATCTCACCGGGGCGCGCCCTCGATCCCGCGTGCTTCACCCGTGGGACGGAGAGGACCCCCGGAGCGCCGCGGTGCCGACCGACGACGGGAACATCCTGCTGAGCCGCGCCGAGACCGGAGGGACCCACCGGCTCCTCCTCCTCGTCCCCGGCGCGGCCGGCTCCGGGGCGTCGGTCCACGAGCTGGCCGCCTTCCCAGGTGGCGGCCTGAGGCTGGTGGCCGGTCAGACCGCGCGAACCGCCGCCCTGGCCTTCCACAAGACCCCGGCGGGCGGCACGGCCGTGTGGCGGCTCTCCGGCCTGGCCGAACCCCCCGAACAGGTCGCCGAGGTGCCGTTCCTCTTCGCGGGAGGTGTGTGGCTCGACGAGAGGGGGGACCTCCTCGCCCTGGCCACGCCGTACGGGCAGCGGACGCGCACTGTGGTGCTGGATCTGTCCCGCGGCACCGTCTCCCCGCTTCCCGGCCTGCCAGAGGAGGAGCATCTCCTGCTCGCCGCTCCGCGCGCGGGGACCCTGCTGACGGTCCGCGACAGCGGAGGCGTCCACCGGCTGGGAGTTCGCCGATGGGGCGACGACGGGCCGGCCGTCTTCCCCGAGCACCTGAGCACGATCGAGGGAGCGGTCGCTCCGCTCGCCCTCGACCCGACGGGAAGGCGTCTCGCGCTGTCGGTCACCCGAGGGGTGCGCTCCGGCGTCCTGCTGTGCGACCTGGAGGAGGGCGGCGTCCAGGAGATCGGGCCGGCGGGCGGCACCGTGCTGCCGGCGGCCCGCTGGAGCGAGGACGGGCTGCGGCTGGTCCACTCCGCTCCCGACCATCCGCCACGGGTGGTGACCGTGCCCGCCACCCTCGCGGGGCATTTCGTGGCGGACGACGGCCCGACCCCGTGGGCGCCCGCCGAAGTGCGCCGCTTCGACGGTCCTGGCGGTCCCATCGAGGCCATCGTCTACGGCGATCCCGCCCGCGCGGCGCGCATGGTGCTCGCCCTGCACGGAGGCCCCGACGCGGCATGGCCGCTCGCCTACGAGCCGCTGTTCCAGCGCATGGTCGCCGAGGGTGTCGCCGTGGTCGCCCCCAACCAGCGCGGCAGCACCGGATACGGCGCCGCTCACCGCGACGCGATCCGCGGCGCGTGGGGCGGGCCCGATCTCGCCGACGTCCTCCACCTGGGGCGGGTCCTCCGCGCGGAGCGTGAGCCCGGCGCCTCCCGGCCCATGCTGTACGGCGCGAGCTACGGCGCCTACCTGTCCCTGCTGGCGGCCGCCGCCGAGCCGGGCCTGTGGGCACGCGCCGCCGCCGTCGCCCCGTTTCTGTCCGGACGCGAGTTGTACGAGGACGGTCCGGCGCCGGTGCGGGCCATGCTCGATCGTCTGGGCGGCCGTCAGGAGATCACCGGCGACGACCTCGGTCCCCGCGACCTGCTCCGGCTGGCCGACCGCATCCGGCTGCCGCTCCTGCTCATCCACGGCGAGCGGGACTCGATCATCCCCGTCGGCCACTCGCGACGGCTACGCGACCGGCTGGCGACGGCAGGCCGCCCCGGCGCCGAGTTCGCGTACATGGAGGTCCCGGGCGCGGAACACGACCCGGTGACGGGTCAGGACGGTCACCTCGTCCTCGAACGTCTCATCGCCTTCCTCCGTGGCGCGTCGCCCTCCGCCGGATCGCGCCGGTAGGACCGCCGGCGATGGACGGCTCAACGTGCCGTTCTCCGGGGCACCCGCTACATCGGCGTACCAGGCACAGGCAGCCCGATTTCATTGACCGAACCGCAGGCAGCGATACCCGTATACAGCGAATTCAAGGCCTACAAGTGAGCCACAAGGTCATCTTGTCACCGTCAAGATGGGAACCGTCCCATTCGACCGTTTGGGCCGAACCCTTCAATTCACAAGGAGTCCCCATGTCCCACCGCGACGAGACCGTCATCACCCCCGGCCTCTCCACCAACCACAACGAGACCGTCATCACCCCCGGCCTCTCCACCAACCACAACGAGACCGTCATCACCCCCGGCCTCTCCACCAACCACAACGAGACCGTCATCACCCCCGGCCTCTCCACCAACCACA
>NZ_JBEZFH010000203.1:11302-14179 GCF_040649355.1 Sphaerisporangium sp. NPDC049002
ACAACGAGACCGTTCTGGTCTGAACGCTCTGATCAGCTCCGGCGAATAGCCGAAGCGGGAGTGGACCGGCTCACAGGGCGTCCCCCGAGGCGCTCGCGTCAGCGGACATGAGAACAGGCGGAGTAGATGCCTTTCAAGGAATTGGTGCCACGTCTTCCTGGGCACGCGTGGCTCATCCTCAGTGGCGACGCCGTGTCCGCCGTCGGAGCCGGTCTCACTCTCCCCTTCCTCCTCGTCTACCTTCATGACGTGAGGGGAATCGAGCTCGGCCTGGCCGGGCTCGTCCTCTCGACGATCGCGGTCGCCGGCCTGGCGGGAACCCCCGTCGGCGGGCTGCTCGCCGATCGCTTCGGTGCACGGCGGCCCGCCGCCGCAGGCCTCGTCCTCGCCGCCGCCGGAACCGCCGGGATGATCGGCGTACGGAGCGCGTGGGAGGCCGCCCTGTCGGCCGCGGTCTACGGGTTCGGTGTCGCGGTCACCGAGCCGGCGTTCCAGGCGCTGTTGAGCACCTCGGTCCCCCCTGCCCGCCGTTCACAGATATTCGCGGTACGCCACGCCCTGCTCAATGTCGGGCTCAGCGCAGGCAGCCTGCTCGCCGCCTTCCTGGTGGACTTCTCCTCACCGCAGACCTTCGTCACGATATTCGTCGTCGACGCGTGCACCTTCCTCACGTTCGCCGTGCTGATCGCCAGGGCACCAGGCCGCGGTCACACGGCCCCCGGATACAAGGCCCGAAGCTCCGGCACCCGCGGCGGATACCGCGAGATACTCGCCGACCGGCTGTTGCTGCGGATCTGCGTGTCCGTCGCCGTGGTCTTCACCTGCGGCTACGCCCAGTACTACAGCGCCTACCCGATCTTCTCCATCGAGACCGGCGGCCTCGACGCCGGCACACTGCAGCTGACCTTCCTGGCCAACACCTGCACGGTCGTCCTCGCTCAGTTGCTCGTCCTGCGCCTTGTGACCGGTCGTCGCCGTACCATCGCGTTCGCCTGGTCGGCCGGGCTCATGGCCATCGCCTGGCTGATCGTGGTGGGCGCCGCGCAACTCGGCGGCGGCCCGGCCGCCGTCGCGGCGTTCATGGCCGCGATGGTCCTGTTCGCCGTCGGTGAGACGCTCATGGCCCCAAGTGTCCCGGTGATCGTGAACGACCTGGCGTCCGACGACAGCCGTGGCAGATACAACGGAGTCCACAGCTTCGCGCAGACGCTGGGGTACATCATCGGACCGGCGGTGGCCGGCGCGGCGCTCGGCTCCGGGCACGGATCCCTCCTCTTCCTGGGCCTGGCTCTGGCACTCGGTCTGGTCGCCTTGCAGGCGACCAGGATCGACCGCCTCCTCACCCCCGCGGCGAACCTCGTGGGCGCCGGCCCCGCCGACGCCTCCGACGCTCACACCGAACGGACACACCATGGCGACTGACACCCAGGAAGAGGCGCTGGACACTCTGCTGGCGGCGGCGGAGAGGTGCCGGCGGCTCGGACGACTGGACGAGGCCGAACAAGTGCTGGAGCAGGCCGTCCAGATCACCCGGGACGCCGGAGCATCTCAGGATGCCCATGCACGCGCACTGGACGCCCTCGCCGACCTGCTCCGAGTCAGGGGAAGCTACCGGCGGTCGGACGAGATGCTGCGGAGCGCGCTCGGGCTCGCCGAGGAGGCGTCGGGACCCCACTCCCTGGCGGTCGCACGGATCTGCAACAGCCTGGGTGTGCTCCACAAGTACACGGGACGGTTCGAGGAGTCCGAGTCCTTCTATCACCGGGCTCTCGCGATAGTCGAATCGGACCTGGGCGATGCCCATCCCTTCATGGCCACCCTGTATCACAATCTCGGTGGGCTGAACCACGCGCGCGGCACCCACGCGAAGGGGGAGCCCTTCGCCCGCCGCTCGGTGGAGATCCGGCAGCTCACTCATGGTCCCGAGGATCCTGAGCTGGCCGCCGACAAGGCCGCGCTGGCGGCGATCGTCCACGCGCTCGGCGATCTCGACGAGGCGGAGAGCCTGCTGGTGGAGGCGCTGTACGTCTTCGAGACGCGACTCGGCCCAGAGGACTACGAGGTCGCCTCCTGCCTGAACAACCTCGCCTCGATCCACTATGCGCAAGGGCTTCTCGAAGCGGCCGAGCAGGGCTACCGCAAGGTCCTGGCGATCAAGGAAGGGCTCTTGGGACCGGCTCATCCGGAACTCGCGGTCGCGCTCAATAACCTGGCGATGACCCTCTGGAAGCGTGGCCGGCCCGAGGGCGCCGTGCCGGCACTGGAGCGTGCGATCTCCTTGCTGAGCGCCGAGGTCGACCAGGAACAGCCCGTCCGGCTGGCCTGCCTCCGCAACCTCGAAACGTGCCGGGAGTCAGTCAGTGACGACGGCCACTCTAAGGAGTTCTAGTGATTGATGGACAATTCCCCCTCGCGAGCTGGTTCCTGCTAGTCTCCGCGACCGGCTTTCTCGCCGTGTACGCTCTTCCGCTCCTGCTGGTGCCGCTGCGCTGGGCGCGCTGGTTCCGGTGGGAGGCCCCCTCGGGCCCCACGGACCTCACCGTCTACTTCGGACGCTGCCTCGGAGCCGTAGCGGTGGCCATCACGTGGGTCGCGCTCGCCGCGGCGCCCGATCCCGAGCACAACCTGATCGTGTTCGACCTCATCGCGATCGCCTGCGGGCTCCAGACGCTCATCCATGTGGACGGCGCGGTGCGCCGGATCCAACCGTGGACCGAGACTCTCGAGATCGGCCTGTACGCCGTTCTCTGCGGTGGCGCCGTGGCGATTCGTGTCCTGCTGCTGACGTGACCCGATGAACTGAGATCCGCCGGATCTGGTTTCCCGCCTCCTCACAGGACGCGGCTTGATGGACCGTGACGTCACGGTCCATCAAGC
>NZ_JBEZFH010000204.1:0-14039 GCF_040649355.1 Sphaerisporangium sp. NPDC049002
TCAAAACACACACCCCCTACGACCAAGCAACCGCCTGGTCACACCGACAGAACGATTTTGCCGCTTGACAGCCCAGCTCCAGGGATGTCTGACCCATCCTCGTGCAGGGGTCGCGGATCTCCACCTTCATTGCTCACTGGGGCCAGGCTTCCCGCCCGAAGGCCGGTCGTGTCTCAGGAGCGCTGGTTGACCGGATCGGTCTCGTCGGCGGTCAGCCCGGGGAGGCCGTCGATGCTCTCCCTGTTGTTCTTGGCACGGTAGGCGCGCTTCTGCTGGACGTCCTTGCGCTGTGCCCACTGGTCGAGGAGCGGGCGGTCCTCGTCGTACGTCATGAACGGGACGGAGTAGCCGCACGAGTCGGAGATGCGGTCGCACTCCACGACGATCACGGACCGTACGCCCGGGTGCGGGCCGAAGAGCTTGACGAGATCGTCGAAACCGTCGTCGTGCGGGGTGACGACCCGGCCCCGCCCGTACAGGCGCACGATGTTGGGAGGGCCGGCGAACGCGGCGAACATGACGGTCACGCGGCCGTTGTCGCGGATGTGGGCGATGGTCTCCACGCCGCTGCCGTCGAGGTCGAGGTAGGCGACGGTGGTGTCGTCCAGTACGGCGAACGTGTCGGCGTAGCCCTTGGGGGAGACGTTGACGTGCCCACCGTGCTCGGGAGCCGTCGCGATGAAATAGACCGGCTGCCTGGAGATGAAGTCACGCAGCCGGTCGTTCAGCTTTTCATAGACCTTGCCCATTTTCCCTCCTAGCCCCGCTATATGGGACTTTACGCGGAGGGCTCCCTCAGGCAATCGGAGGGCTCTCTGAGTGTGGGCGATCGGAGGGCTTCTGAATCCAGGCAATCGAAGGGCTCTTGGGCCCGGTCTCCGGGCCTCGGAGGGCTCTGAGGCCTGGTCACTCCCCGGGAAGCCACCACGTCCACAGGCCGGTCCGCACCTTGAACGAGTCGACCTTCGCGAGGTCGCCCGTGGACGGGTCGACGGTGCTGACCGTCGCCCGCGTGACCGTACCGTCCTCCGTGCTCCGCAGGTGCCAGAGTGCGAGCTTGCCCGACTCGTCCCAGGAGATCCGGTAGGCGCTTTCCTTCGATCTGATCCCGAGATCGATGGCCGGAGAGACCGAGTCCGTCGACAGGTCGTACTGCCTCAGCCGAGGCTTTCCGGAGGTCGGGACGATCACGACGCCCACGGTCACTCCGTCGTCCGCCAGCGCGACCGGCGAGTTGTTCGACACCACCTGCGGCACCTCGCGGCTTTCCCCCTGATTGCCGTCGGTGTCGTAGACCGCGAACTCGGTCGTGTTGTCCCCGGTGAACCGCGACACGAGGATCCGGCGTCCATCGGGGCTGAAGCCCTGCACGGTGTCGCTGCCCGGCAGCTTCGCGACGTCGCCGCTTCCCAGGTCGACGGCGAGCGTGGGCCGCTTGCCGGAATCGTCGAAGTAGTCGAGGACCACCACGTCGCCGCTGGGGGAGAGGGTGGGGTCGACGTCGGTCATGCCGAGGCCCTTGGGGATCTTCGCGGTCGTGCCCGGCAGGCTGTGCACCCGGCCGCTGGGCACGTCCTTCCAGACCAGCTTGCGATCGGACTCGCGGAAGTACACGACCCGCGTACCGTCCTCGCTGACCGCGATCGGCGCGTTGCTCTCCTTGTCGACCTTGCCCTTGGCATCCCTCGGGAAGACGGCGGCGCCGTCGAGCTTGACGACCTTCCCACTCCGAAGGGTCAGCTCCCAGGCGCCACAGGGCACGAGGTAATCCGACTTGTGACAACTCTTCAACGAGGCATAACGCACCGCTTTAGAGCTGTTTGTAGCGCTTTGGGCTGTAGTGCCTTGTGTGGCCTTTTGGGCTTTAGTGCTGCTTATTGTGTTCTGGGCTGAGGCGGCTCCCGTCTGCGCCTCGGCCGGGCTCGCTATCGTGGCCGCGGCGGCCATCGTGAGGAGGGTGAGCATGCGCGCGTGCTTCATGGCGCGATCCTTTCGTCACCTTCAATAGATTCCATGAACAAGCGAAAGGTTGCGTCACGATTGGGACTCGGCACCCGCCTCGCCCATTACGGACACGGCACACCTCGACGGTGATCCACCCGCTCGTTCGTACGACGGGCCCTCGATGGCATGGCGGATGATCCACGCACCCGATCGTGGGACCAGGGTGGGCGGAATTCGTGGGCAGTTGCCGAGCGCGAAAGGGGTGCTTGCCGGGCATCCGGCGTCTACCGTCACGGTATGGGGCACTCCTCCTTCACCATCAGACTGAACGACGTTCAGACCGAGGCCCTGATGCGACAGGCGCATCTTGAGGGGCGCAGGGTCGAGGACATCATTCGCAGCGCCGTGCAACGCCATATCGAGGCCAGGCAGGCGGCCATCACGCTCATGTCCCGCTGGTGCCTCGACCGCGGAGACCTGGAAGCCGCGGCCGCCGCGCTCGACGTCGCGCCTCTGACCGACGAGGAGTGGTCGCAGGCCAGTCGCCCGCCCATGACGCGGACCCGGGTGTCATGATCCCTGGACGCGTTCTCGACGTCAGCGCGCTGGTGGACATCGCGGTCGCCAAGACGCGCTACTCGCGCCATGTCGTGGCGATGTGCCTCTACCGGGGCGGCGGACTATGCGTGCCGTCGACCGCGCTGGCCGCCGTGTACTCCATCGCGCCCCTCGACACCCAGGCCGAGTTGTTCGACCTGATCATGGGTCCGGGAGTCACCATCGACGACCTGACGGCCGGCAAGGCGCCCGACATCGGCGAACTGCTGGACGGCGCCAACGACGTGGTCGCCGGCCACGTGGTGTGGTGCGCCCGCAACACCCACTGGCCCATCCTCACCGACCGAGGCGACCAACTGACCCTCCTCGACCCCCGAATCATGATCGACCCCATCCCCTGACCGCCTCCCAGCACCGGACCGTACGGTCCTGACCGCCTCCCAGCGCTCGGGCCTTTGCGGCCTGGGCGCTCCCGGCTCTGAGCCGGACCAACCCGAGACGAGCAGTCCTGTAGCACGGGCACCTGATCCGCGCCTTGAGCCGGTCGTCGTCGACTCCACGCAATACAGGGAGGAACGTCATTTCCGGAAAGCGGAACACGGGTGATCATCGAGGGTGCCGCCTGGACGCTTCCAGACCGCCAGACCTGCCCGGACGTTTACACGTCACGAGACCCGCCCGGACACTTCCAGGCCAACCGCCGACACCGACCGGTCCACCTCATCCTCGGGGGAGGCCCGGGGCACCGGAGAAGGCGCGTCCTCATAGTGAGGCCGCGCCTGGCCGGATGCCCCGGATGCGCCCCTCCCGCAAGTCCAGACCACCTAGGACGGTATGCCTGGATGCGCCCCCCAAGCACCGGGACCGAACGCCAAAGGTCGGAGCCGTGCTACCGGTAGTTCGTGAACTGCAGGGCGATGTCGAGATCCTTGCCCTTCAGCAGGGTGATGACATCCTGAAGCTCGTCCTTCTTCTTGGAGCTGACCCGGAGCTCTTCTCCCTGGATCTGCGCCTTCACGCCCTTGGGGCCTTCGTCCCGGATGATCTTGGAGATCTTCTTGGCGTGCTCCTGGTCGATGCCCTCCTTGAGCTCGACGACCAGGTGGTACTCCTTGCCGGACAACTTGGGCTCGCCGGCGTCGAGCACCTTCAGGGACAGCCCCCGCTTGATGATCTTTTCCTTGAACACGTCAAGGACGGCACTCGCGCGTTCCTCGCTGTTGGCCTTGATCTCGATATTGTTCTGACCCGACCAAGCGATGCCCGCGCCCGTGCCCTTGAAGTCGAAGCGGTGCCCGACCTCCTTGACCGTCTGGTTCAGCGCGTTGTCGACCTCCTGCCGGTCGATCTTGCTCACCACGTCGAAACTGCTGTCGGCCATCGGTATACGTGTCCTCTCTCGTCCCTCCGACCCTAGCGACCCGAGGGGGGTCCCGTGTGGATCAGGGCGCGGTCAAACCGGTGTCACAGGCACCCCCGAAGTCCGCTATTCTTCTTGCTGTCGCCGCGAGAGCGGAAGACACGGCAGGTTGCCCGAGTGGCCAAAGGGAGCGGTCTGTAAAACCGTCGGCTCAGCCTACGCAAGTTCGAACCTTGCACCTGCCACCGGGTGTCATCCCAGCTCAGAGCCCCGCAAGGGGCTCTTTTGCTTTCCGGGGACATGCAGCCAGCCGCAGCCAAAAGCGGCCGGATGTCACTGCTCCCGGAATATGCGCGGAATGGATCATGGCCCGTTTGCCCAGGTGACGCGCCATGATCCGGAGCCATCACGGAACGCTCCTCATCCTGGCAACGAAGAAGGGCCCTGGAGATCATCCAGGACCCTTCTTCGTGCCTCATTGGGCGTGTCTCAGGCGGCAAGCGCGTCCTCGATTCGCTGGTTCACGATCTTCTCCTGCCCGTCGACGCACTTGGCGTAGACACGGAGGAGGACATCCACTCCGTGGCCGGCCCGTACCGCCACCTCGGGAGCCGGTACGCCGCCGTTGAGCCACAGGGAGACAGCCGCGTGCCGTAGGTCGTATGGCCGTCGTGCGAGCGGTGAGGCGACCTGGGCCGGAGTCAGCGCCAGCGTTCGCGCCTCTTGCCAAACCTCGGTATAGGCAGTCGAGGCGACCACCCCGCCCCGCTCACTCTGGAAGAGTCGCCCGTCCGCGGCGACCCCGAACTCTTCGATATGGTGCCGGAGGATCTTCACAAGTTCCGGAGGAATCGGCACCGGTCGCACGTCGTCTTCGCCGCGATGCTTCAGGCCTCGTTGCTCGTGAGCGTCACCGCTGTCGGTCCATTGGATGTTGACCTCCGGCCGCGAGACATCGAGCGTCAGCCGTCCCCAACCGGTACGCGGCAGGTGGCAATCATCCCTGCGAAGGCTCACCGCCTCACCGGGGCGCAGAGCCGCGAAGTACATGCACGCGAACATGGCCATCAGCCGCTGACCACGGCTGCGCCTGCCGTTGCCACGCTTGCCGACGTAGGTCACCGCGGTCAGCAGTTCCCGAGCCTGCCGAGGGTTCACGACCACCCGAGGGTCTACCGTCTCGGTCGTCTTGGGCGGCGACCACTTGACGCGATGGAGCGGGTTGGACGGCAGCTCTTCCAGCTCCACCGCGTACTCAAGAACGTGATGGAGGACCGCACGCTTCCGCTTGACCGTGTTGGCGCCGGCCTTCTTGCCGTCGAGACGCAGCGCGAGCGCGTCGAGAGCAGAGCGCACGATCTTCGTCTCGTTGAGGTCTGCCACGCTGAGCGACGCCGCTTCAAGCCAACGGATGGCCCGTGCCATGTCCGGGGGAGGTGCGGGCCGCTTGCCCTCGGGAAGAAGCGCGTACTTTCGAAGCGCCGTCCGTAGGGTCTCAGCGCCGGGACGACCGGGCGTGTCCCTCGTGAGCGTAGGAAGGGCCGTTGAGAGGGCGTCAGACATGCTGTCGCGGCTCTTGGCCGCCGCGTGCGGCCATTTCATGTCGACGTACGCCCTGACGAACTCGAAGACCGTACGGGCTTCCTTGGCCTTGACCATCGACACCGGAAGACCCGTCTCGATGTCGAACGCCTCACCGTTCTTGGCGGCCTGCCGAAGGTCAGATAGCCAGTTGTTCGCCTGAGCGGACTTCTCGTACGTCCTGGACTTCTCACGCCCCGCCACGGTCCACCGCACGGTATAGGAGATCGTCTTCGTGCTCTTAGCCGACTTGTTCGGACGGATCTCCCAGAACTTCACCTTGTAGGAGGTGTTCACGCCGCCTCCCGCAGGGTCTCAAGCCAGGCTTCGAACTCGCTCCGCCACAGCCGAAGTTCCTTGTTGGGCAGCCGCAGGCCACGGGGAGCCTTGCCGATCTCCCGCCACCGGTAGAAGGTGCGCTCCGAGACACCGCCAAGTTCGTCGAGGATCTCCGGGACAGTCATCAACTTGTCTCGCCCTCTCATGCTGCCCTCCCTATGGCCTCGTCTGCCGAAAGATCTTGGGCGGGTTGTCCGTCTGCTCGTGCTTGGGCCTGTTGGAGTGCGGTGCGCCATCGTTGGCGGTTGCCGATCTCTTTGAGGAGTCGTTCGGCCAGGGGTGGCACGTCGAGATCTGACGGGGTGGCGACGCGCCACAGGTAGCGGTGCGGGTCGACCGGTTCGGCCTGATCGCCGGTTGCCGAAAGGCCGAGCTGTTCCAGCACCCAGGCCCGGCGGTCCTGCTTGTGCTCGGACAGTGTCTTGCCGGACCACTTGCGCGAGACCAGGACCCGCCGTCCGGCGTAGCCGAGGTGTTCGGGCCTGTGAGCCTTGCCTCGGCAGCCACCAGGGCGCATCCCCGGTTTGGCCCCCTTGGGCTGCACGCCGTACCGCAGCCAGTTCGGGCATGTGGGCGCACAGGGTTCGTAGCGGAGCACATTCATCAGCCGTTCCACGTGCGCCCGGACGGCATCGCTCTTGATCTCGTGGCAGTCGGACAAGGACTTGGTGAGGTACTTGGACAGGTAGTACAGGCCCTGGTCCGCGCCGGGCGATCCGGCGAGCACGCCCTTGACGTCGACCTGTTGGCCCAGGCGCACCACGTGCAAGGGTTCGGCGTCCTCGTCGGCGTCGAGCAGGTCGAGCGCCTGTTCCCAGGTGGGCAGCAGCTCACCGGTTTCGGGGTCGAGGTAGTCGCCGGCTTGCCCGTCCTCACGATCGGCGGCGTGCTCGTCGGCGACCCAGACCGGCAGATGTTCGCCCTCGAAACGAACCTCATGACACGACGGCCACCACACTTGGTGATAGGTCGCCGCGGCTACGGCTTTGACCTCGGTGCGTGGCATGGTGCCGCGTACGGCCATGTGCAGGTGCGGAGCGAGGCGTCGTTGGGGTTCGACGGTGGCGAAGTACTGCACGTCATAGCCCGCCACGCGGCGGAGGTTCTGCACGAACCGGTCGACCAGTTTGGGGAAGTGGATCGCATCCCGAGCGGCCCGCACGTAGTCGTACGACGAGGGGTCGACCGGGGTGCCGTCATGGCGGACTTTGCCGTAGCTGTCGCAGGTCAGGGTGATGAACAGCGACGGCCGATACACGGCGCCGTCCGACGCGGTGAACGTACGCCCGACCGTGCGATTCTCCCGCTGCCGCTTGGGCAGGTCGGGGGCGTCCTGCCGGCGGCGGGTCGAGCGAGACCGCTTGGGCTTGCCCGACCCAGGCAACACGCTTCCCCGAACGCCGGAGGTGGTGAGCTCGTCTTCCAGGGTCGTGATGACCTCGTCCCACACGGCCAGGTCATCGCCGGTGTCTTCGGCCAGCTCGCGGAGCACGTGAGCGTCAGCGCGTTCCTCGATGAGCCAGAGCTGACGTTCGGTTGGTTCGGCGGGTTGGTTGACCGGTTCGGCCTCCAGGTGCCAGCCCTCCCGGCATTGGGCCTTGCGGAGCTGCACGGCCCTCCGCGCGCACGGCTCGCACTTGGCCTCCAGGGTTGCGCCGCACGGGATGTTGACGATCTCGGTCTTGCCCGTCTCGGTATCGGTCCGTCGCAGTGGGATTGGCCGGATGCAGACGCCGTGCTGTTTGGCCACCTCCTCGATGACGTCCAGGGCCACCGGCATGGACTGGCGGACAGCGCGGGGGATGTTGCGGTCGTTGGGGTTGGTCACGCGGCCTCACCGCCGTCGGCCTCGGGGAGGGTGAGCGCGATCTGGCCGCATTCACGGCACTCGACCAGGCCGCGTACCGGGTCGAGCCACAGCATGTTCAGGCAGCCGCACACCGAGCAGCGCAGCCCGTCGAGGAAGTGAGCAAGCGTCATCGCGCCTCACCGGCCCCGGCGAACTCGGAGGCCATGGCGCGGATGTCGGAGTCGGAGACGAACGCCGCCCGGACCCGTACCGGTTCGGGTGAGGATTCCAGCCGGACGTACCCGACGCCTGCCCCACGTGTGGGGTAGGAGGAGATCTGATCGGCCAGCGCGCCACGGTCGCGTGCCCCGTCACCGAGCACGAGATCCACCTGTGTGGGTTCGTCGAGCCGTAGGGCGATCTTGTCGGGGAACAGGTTGCGGATGCTGAGGATCTCTTTGCGCGGGTCTTGAAGCGCGGCCAGGACGCCGACGCCGACCGCCCGACCCTGCGTGGTGAGCGTGGCCAGCGCGGCGCTGATGCGCTCTTTGAGCTTGCGGTCGGTCTGGTAGGCGGTCAGGAACGCCACCTCGTCAACGACCACCAGGACGAACGGGTCTTCCACGGTGGGGACGTGGTTGCGCTGGACTCCGGCGAACCGGCCCGCACGTTCCTGCATGACCTTGACGGCCGCTTCGAGCAGATCGGCGCAGTCGGCGGGATCGGCGGCGTACCGGGCCCCGAACAGCTCTCGCCCGTAGGACAGCTCCATCAGCTTGGGGTCCAGCGCCCAGACCTCGACCAGCCCGGCGCGCATCGCGGGAAGCAGGCCGCGGATGGCCGACCACAGCCACGAACCTTTGCCCGCACCCGTGGCGCCGGCCACCAGGACGTGAGTCCCGTGCAGCTTCAGCAGATAGGGCGAACCGTCCTCCCGTAGGCCGATGGGCACCGCTGACACCTGCACGTCTCCAGTGATCGGTAGCGCCGGGATCGGGGAGGAGAGGACGTCACATCGCGGAAAGATGAGCGTGACCCGACCAGGTTTGCAGAGCTTGACTCTGCACTCAGGGCCGGTGAACCCGTGCGCGAGATTGTCTGCTTTGCTCTGCCAGTCGGCCGCCGCCTGCCCTGACAGCATCTTCACCGTCACCACATCACCGGTAGCGGTGCAGGTGACCTTGAGCAGCCGAGGCAGGTACTCACGCCCGCCCACATGCTTGGCGAGCCCGGAGACGACCATGACCGGTTGCCAGTGCCGGCGGTAGTTCCACGTCCATCGCCACCACGCCCGCAGCCGCAGCCCCACCCACGGCGAGAACGAGCGGGGATCGGTCAGCCGCCATCCGCACAGCGGCGAGACGACAGCGACGACGGCCACCAGTGCGACGCGCCAGCCGTACAGCAGGCATAAGACGGCCGGTGCGGCGACCACCAGGCAGGCGACCGGGTGCCGCCACACAGTACGGACCAGGCCTGCCACGGCCCGGAACACCATGGAGAAGATCGTGAAGATGGCCGGAGTGTTGACCACGACGGGCCGGAACACGACCGAGTTGGGGACGGTCGAGACGATGTCGCGGGTGTGGTCGCCAGGGAGTTTGCGCAGCATAAGCTGAACACCTCTTCGCGTGAATTGAGCCTCATGGGGAGAGAGATCGGGGGCCGCCCGAAGTTGGCGCTTCTGGCGGCCCCGCCCGAAGGTCAGGCAGCCTTGTCCGGCGTCGCCCCCTTGGCGTGCTCGTCGCGCAGCCGCTCGCAGTCGGCCAGGAATGCTGCCGCAGCCGTCAGCAGCTCCCGGGCGAAACACACGTGTACGTCGGTCACGCGGGTGTTGGCGGTCAGGCCGATGCTCATCTGCGTACCGGCGTACTCGACGGACACGAACGCGTGCGGGTCCTCCTTGGAGGGGTGATAGAACACCCGCGCGTGCTCGTCAGGGGTGATGTACAAGCTCACCCGAGGAGAGGTGTCCGGCTTCATGGTGATCGTGGTGTAGCCGTACCCGCTCATAACGCAGTCGCCTTTCTCTTGGACTCGCGGTTGATCTGGTTGCGGTGCAGCCGTTCGACCTCCTCGGCGAAGGTCCGCGCCTGCTCGGCCAGCTCACGGGCGAACAGCACCGAGGTGTGGTCCACGCGGTTGGCGTGCAAGGTGACCTTGATGACCGAGTTTCCGGCCGAGACCTCGAAGATGGGCGTCCGGTGCGGGTACACGAAGCAGGCCGAGCGGCCACGCCCGTTCACGTGCAGGGTCGTCACCTGCCAGGACCCGTTGACGCGCCCGTCCATCAGGCGGCGTCCTTACCACTCACGACAGGCTTGGCGGCCGAAGCACCTGCCCGGGGAGCGCGCATCGCACTTGCCCGGAACGAGTACGCCTGCCTCTCACTGTTGACCCACGGCGTCACGGTCATGCCGTCGAACTCGACCGGGATGAACGGCAACCCCTGGAGCGGCGCGGGTGGCACCGGCTGAACCGGGGAGCTGACCTTGACCTTGACCGTCTTGTCCCTCGCGTCCGGGTCGCAGTCGATCACGGTGACCTGCCAGACGAACTCTCCGGTGGTCTTGTCCCGCGCGTACACCGGCTTACCGGCCGTCGAGGCCCCGAAGTCCTTGACCTGCTCGACCTCCCCCACCATGTAGCAGCCCTGCGGGAAGACGTCATCGAACTTGATCGGGATGGCACCTCGGATACCCATGCTCACTCTCCTGTCGACCCCCCTAGACAGCCGGGACTATGTGTCACGAGGAACTGTCTAGGGGGACTATACGAAGAGAATAGGCAGCCTTCGAGCGTTCTGTCTAGGGGGGTGGACGAGGTTGTTGGCGACCCGTCTCAGCGCGTGTCGTTCACGACAACGTGAGCGGCTGTCGCGTCATCGAACGTCTTGCCACGAGGCCACCGGATGCCGTCGAGGTCCGAGCGTTCTGCGTCTCGCACGCGGCGGATGAGTTCGGCCGGCCCGTCTTGGCCGAGGAGGTCGACGGCTCGCCTCCAGGTGGTGAGGTAGAAGCGGTCGACAAGGCGGGAGGCGCCGTCACTGAGCAGGACAGCCGTGGTTACCTGGGCGACTGAAACGGAGCCGGTGAGGGCGTGTTCGGCCGCGAGGGGATCAACGGAGGCGACCCAGAATCCGCCGTCCCGGTTGCGGTGATCGCGCATCGCCTCGACGTAGTCTCGGAGAGCTTCAGTGTGCTCTGCGGTGCCCCCTGGTAGCGCGTCCATGCGTGCCCGGTAGCGTGCGCCGATCTGGCCTTCCCGGTCGTCACAGATGGCCGTCGGCTCTGCCGCGCCGGCTACGTCTAAGACCAGGACGGAATCAGCGAGCACCAGCCAATCAAGGGTCTCGGCGGTTCGGCGAAGCATGACCACGGTGGAGGAGGGCGAGCCGGGGTGCGACAGGTCACAGGTGGAGTCGTGCAGGCCGGTCACGGCCTTGATGCCTTCTGCCAGGATCTCAACCAGCGTGCCGCAGGTCTGTGTGACCCCGGCTATCAAGGTGGAGCCGAGAGTGCGGGAGTACCAGGCGACACCATGGCGGCAACCACACTCCACCCCTGCCGGAGTTCCGGCACCATCCAGCAACACCACCGCGTTCGGTGTGGCCGCGACGAAGTCCTCATTCGGGCGATCGGGGTAGGCGGGTTCGGTGGCGAAGGTGACGCGCACTGTTCTATTCCTCGTCGTGACGGTACAGAGGGCTGATCAGTTCCGCTTTGACCGGTTCCCCGTTTGAAGGGTCGTACTCGACACCCACCACCGTGGAGAACTGCCGATCACCGACCTGTCCCCACAGTGTTGCCAGTTCGTCGGTGAGCAGGTGAATGACCCCTAGTGATCCACTGGGATGAATCCCCGCGATGATCAGAAACGTGCCGTTGCCGTCCGGGCGAGGCAACCGGCCGAGATAGGCCGAGTCGGTCGCGCGAGGTGGGTCGGTTTGAGTACCCGAGCGGTAGACGGTCCCGGTCCGGACGTCACGCAGGAGCCAGCCCTTCTCATCGCGCTCCCACCGGATCACGGGGTCCTTGTCGTAGCACTCTCGTACGGCCGCAGACATGCGAGGACCGCAGATGACCAACAGGCCCGGACGGTTGAGATCGATGTCGCCGTCTACCGAGACATTGTCAGAGCCGACGGTTAACCCGAAGCCGCGGGCAAGGTTCTCCAGCCGACTTCCCGCCCGCATGTCATCAAGGGCGACGACAGATCGGCCGGTCTGGGGATCAAGCCGTAGCGGGGTGACCACGGTGACCGCGCCAGTACCTAGGAACGCTCCTTCCGGAGCCGGACCGGTGTGCCGGATCTGATGGATACGACCACGGGACAGCCCGGCCTTCTCGGCGATCGCCGCATAGGACATGCCCTGCGCGTGCAGATCTTGAATGATCCGCCGCCGTAGCCGGGCCAGTTCGGTGACCTCCTGCTGGGCAAGGTTGAGCTGTTCAGTGGCCGCGCGCAGCAACAAATAAGGGTCCTCGATCGCGGCGATGCGATCCAGATTGTCACGCGGCGGCATATCCACTCCTCTATCCAAGGCCACCCAGTCTAGGCCCCTGGACAAAAGGGTGTATATCCCCCTCGACAGAACGGGTTTGAGCTGCTCGCCGGTCCGATGACTCACAGCGCGGATAGCCGAACGCCTGTTGGGGACTCCCCGCGGACTCATCCGACGCCCCGCTCACCTGGCCATGCCCGACAAGAGGGACGTCCATAGATCCCAGGCGTGCCGGACGCGCATCCGGTGTGTCTCGGTGATCTCAGGCCGTTTGTTGCGTTGCACGGTACGGCGCACGAACGCCATCCCGCCCGCCTCGCACAGCTCGAAGAACACCGCCCGGCAATCACAGGTCCAGGCCACGACACGGACGCGTGTCGCATCGACAGGCGGGAGCCAGGTCAGCCGCTCGCAGCCGGACTGGGGGAGCGGGAGATGAGGGCTGAGGCAGTCGGTCATGCACTCGATGCCCCCGACCCCGCCCGGGGAGTCGCAGGCGTGGTGGCGACAGGCTCTACCAGGAGCATCGCCCACACGGTGCGACCGTTGCCATCGCCCCGGACGCCGTAGGAGTCAGCCAGTGCGCCGACCAACAGCAAGCCACGCCCGCTCTCCTGCTGCTCATCCGGCGAAAGCATCCGGGGCGAGCGTGACCCGCCCTCGTCGGTGACACCCAGCCACACGCGGTCGTGCTGCGCATGGATCATGACGTGAAACCTGCCGCCGAACCTGTTGGTGGCAGAGTGCCGGATTGCGTTGGTAGCCAGCTCGCTCACGATCAGTTCGGCCGCCTCCACCACCGGCCAGCCGATGAGGAACGTCGTCACAAACCGGCGAGCTTCCGTCACTGATAGGGGAGAGCCGAGGAAGGACCGAGACATGCGCCAAGCCGCCATGGATACGCTCCGTCGTCTAGGGGGCTATACGACCCACGTCAGAAGCGTATGACTCGCGCTCGCCAAGTCTCAAGGAATTCGACGCATAAATGCGTCAGTTCTCAAGCTGGTCTGCCAACTGCCGAAAATCCGTCCCGATTTCACCCAACAACGCCCGCAGCCCATCCCCGTACACGGCCACGCCGGCGAAGGCATCGAACAGCTCCCGATGCGCTGCCGTGCCCTCTTGATCGGTGACCACTACGTCACCCGTGATCGCCTCAGCCACGCTCACCGCGCCGTCAAAGATCGTGAAGCCATGCAACGGGAACGCCGGCGCCTCCACCTCCCACGGCACCACACCGAGCCGTACATGGTCGAGCGTGGACACCTGGACCAGCCGATCAAGCTGCGCCACCATCAACGACGGCGACCCCGGCCACGTCCGGACCGCCCCTTCGGTCAGCACGAAGGCGAACCGCCGGCCCTCCTCGAATAGAACGGCCTGTGCTTGTACCCGGATCGCCGCAGCCTTGGCCGCGTCGTCCTCATCAACCGCCCGCCCGATCGTCAACGCCAACCGCGCATACTCCGCCGTCTGCAACAGCGCCGGGATCATTGCCGAAGAGAAACAGACGATCTCAGCGGCCGACCGAACCCGCGCCGCATCAGCCGACTCACGGCCGGCAAGCCCACCGCGGAGCCGCGACACCTCATCACGAAGGCGAGCGATCAGCGCGTCCAACTCCCCACGCTCACCGGCCCCGAGCCCGAGCGCAGCCGACACCCGCTCGACAGTCTCCGGCGTCGGCAGGAGACCGCCAGTCTCGATCCGCGAAATCGTCGGCTGCCCGACCCCCGCGCGCCGAGCCAACTCCTTACCCGTCAGCCCCGCGTCCTTACGCAGCCGACGAAGCAACTCGCCAAGCTCCCGCAGCCGTCCCCGCCGTTCCTCCACACCGAGCGTTCTACCACCACGCACGCAACCAGCGCTGACGCTGAGCACGGATCTTGCCGAATTGTGCTTATAGGTATCAAGGCGACGGCGCTCCGCGCCGCCGCACGGCCCGCCGCCCGCTCCGCCCGGCC
>NZ_JBEZFH010000205.1:0-13893 GCF_040649355.1 Sphaerisporangium sp. NPDC049002
ACCGGAGCGCGCCCGTACGGACGGGCCGCACCCCGCCGCCCGTACGGACGGGCCGCACCCGCCCGCCCGTACGCGGTCGCCCGGCGGGCTCGCGGTGGAGCTGGCGGAGGTGCTCGGGGCGCCGATCGTCACCACGGCGAACGGGAAGGGCGCCGTCCCCGAGAGCCACCCGCTGTGCCTCGGCGCCACCCTGCACCTGGCGGCCGTACGCGAGTGGCTGGCCGGGTGCGACGTGGTCCTCGCGGCGGGCACCGAGCTGGCGCCTTCCGACCTGTGGGTGGACGACTTCCGGCTGGACGGCACCCTCATCCGGGTCGACGTCGATCCCGGCCAGATGCACGGGGACCACGTCGCGGCGGTGCCCGTCGTGGGCGACGCGGGCGAGGCGCTGCACGGCCTGCTCGAACGCCTGGGACCCGCCCACGTCGCGTCGTCCGAGCCGGGCCCCGCGCCGTGGCACGCGCGCGACGCCGAGCTGAGAGTGCTCACGCGCAGGTGGGCGGGCCACCTCACGGCCCTGCGCGAGGCGCTGCCACCGGAGACGATCGTCGTCGCGGACAACTCGATGATGTGCTACTACGGCGCCCTAGGCGGCCTGCCGCTGGACCCGCCCGGCAGGTTCCTGTTCCCCACCGGCTACGGCACGCTCGGGTTCGCGCTGCCCGCCGGGATCGGCGCCGCCGTCGCGCGTCCCGGCACGCCCGTGGCCGTGCTCGCCGGAGACGGGGCGTTCCAGTTCAGCCTGCAGGAGCTGGCCACCGCCGTGGAGCTCGGCCTCTCGCTTCCGATCGTCGTGTCGGTCAACGGCGGTTACGGCGAGATCCGCGCCGAGATGGCCGAGCGCGGAATGCCGTCGGTCGCCGTGGACCTGCACGCGCCCGACTTCGTCCTGCTCGCCCGCGCCTACGGGGCGCGGGGTCTCGCCGCCGGCACCCCCGGCGAGCTGCGTGGGGCCGTACGAGAAGCGGTGCGCGCCCCCGTCCCGACCGTCATCGTCGTCAAGGAGAGCCAGTGACCCCCATGCCGCAGCCGTTCCTGCAGGTCGTGTGGACAGACGAGGTCACCGGCCGCCACGGCTACGTGGTGATCGACCGGCTGGGACGCGGGGTCGGCAGCGGCGGCCTGCGGATGCGCGAGGGCGTGACCCTGGCCGAGGTCGCCGACCTCGCGCGCGGGATGAGCCACAAGGAGGCGCTCGCCTACGAGCCGGGCAACCTGTACCAGCCGCTCGGCGGGGCCAAGGGCGGGATCGACTGCGATCCGCTCGACCCGGAGGCGGACGGGCTCCTGCGGCGGTACATCGCGGCGATGAAGCCCCTCCTGCAGAGGTACTGGGCGACCGGCGAGGACCTCGGCCTGCGCCAGGACTCGATCGACGCGGCCTGCCGCGAGGCGGGGCTGCGCACCTCCATCGACGCGGTGCTGCCGCTGCTGGACGACGCCGACGCGGCTCTGGCCAGGCTCGACGCCGCGTTCGCCGTGGAGGTGGACGGCATCGGGCTGGGCGACCTCGCGGGCGGGTGCGGCGTGGCCGAGGCGGCGCTCACCGCCATCGAGCATCTCGGGCTGCGGGACGCCACGGCCGTCGTCCAGGGTTTCGGGTCGATGGGCGGGGCCACGGCCAGGTTCCTCTCGCGGGCCGGGGTGCGGATCGTCGGCATCAGCGACACCGAGGGCCTGGTCGTCAACCCGGCCGGGCTGGACGTGGAGACCCTGCTGCTCAGCCGGGACGCGCACGGGCGCATGGACCGTACGCGCCTGCGCGAGGACGACCACGAGCTGCCGGGGGACAGGTGGCTGGACGTCGGCTGCGACGTGCTGATCCCCGCCGCAGTCTCCTACTGCGTCGACGTGCCCGAGGCCGCCCGCGTGCGCGCCCGGCTGATCGTCGAGGCCGCGAACTGCCCGGTCACCGCCGGGGCGGAGGAACTGCTGCGCGAGCGCGGCGTGCTGGTCGTCCCCGATGTCGTGGCCAACTCGGCGACCAACTCCTGGTGGTGGTGGACCCTGTTCGGGGACATCCCCGCGCAGGCCGGGGGCGCCTTCGGCAAGATCCGCTCGTGGATGCGGCGCGTCGTGGGCGAGGTCCTGGACGAGGCCGGACGTACCGGAAGGACGCCCCGAGAGGTCGCGTACGCGCTCAGCGGTCGCGTACCTTCCGCGGAAGACCATGCGATGACGGGGGCCGGTCAGGAGGGGAGCCCGCGGTGACGGGGCCGCTCCGGAAGCGGAGCGGTGACGGGGCCGCTCCGGAAGCGGAGTCCGTGGTGACGGGGGCCGTTCCCGATGGGGAGCAGGCTGTTGAGAGCGGCGCGCGTCGTGGAGGGGGAGCGGTGCTGACGATGATCGGGCTCGCGGACGGGACCAGGCTCGCGGCCACGCTGTACCTGCCCGAACGGCTACCGGCGCCCTGCCTGCTGGAAGCGCTGCCGTACCGCAAGGACGACGTGACGTACGGCTATCGCCCCGAGTACGAGAGGCTGGCGGCCGAGCACGGGTACGCGGTGTGCCGGGTGGACGTGCGCGGCACGGGTTCGAGCGAGGGGGTGCCCGAGGACGAGTACCCGGCGAGCGAGGTCGCGGACCTCTGCGAGGTGATCGCCTGGCTGGCGGCGCAGGAGTGGTGCGACGGCGGCGTCGGCATGTACGGCACCTCCTACAGCGGGTTCAACGCCCTGTCCGTGGCCGCCGCCCGGCCGCCCGCGCTCAGGGCCATCTGCTCGATCTACGCCTCCGACGACCGGTACACCGACGACGTCCACTACGCGGGCGGCGTCCATCGCTGGCTGGACCTCGTGGACTACCCGGCCTACATGGCGGCCATGAACGCGCTGCCTCCCGTGCCCGGGGTGTACGGCGAGGGCTGGCGGGAGGAGTGGCTGCGGCGGCTGGACGCCTCCGAGCCGTGGCTGTTGCGCTGGATGAGCGAGCGGCACGACGGGGCCTACTGGCGGCAGGGCTCGCTCAGGAAGGACTCGTGCGGCCAAGGCTCGTCCAGGCAGGGCTCGCTCGGGCAGGGCTCGTCCAGGCAGGGCTCGCTCGGGCAGGGCTCGTCCAGGCAGGGCTCGCTCGGGCAGGGCTCGCTCGGGCAGGAATCGCCCGGCCGGGGCTCGCCGGGGCACGGTCACGACCGGATCGCCGTGCCGACGATGCTGGTCGCCGGGTGGGCGGACGGCTACGCCAACGTGGTGCCGCGTCTCAGCGCCTCGCTGGAACGCGGCGGCGTGCCGTACCGGGTCATCGCCGGGCCGTGGTCGCACGCGTCACCGGACCACGCGCTCCCGGGGCCGGGCATCGAGCTGCTTCCCGAGATGGTCCGCTGGTGGGACCGCTGGCTGCGAGGGGACCGCGACGCGGCGCCCGGCCGCTCGGCCGTCGTCTTCGTCCGCTCGTCCACCCCGCCCGCCCCCGACCGCGCCACGGTGAACGGAGAGTTCCGCGCCCTGCCAGGATGGCCGGCCCTCCCCGAACGCCCCTGGCCCCTCACGACCCGGAAAGGCGCCGCGTGGAGGGACCTTCCCACCGACCCGGACATCGGCATCGCCGTCTGGAACAACTGCGCGGGCTCTCTGCCGTGGGGCCAGGCGCTGGACCAGAGATCCGACGACGCCCGCTCCGTGACCGTCGAGTGGGAGAGCCCCGCCGAGGGGCTGACGATCGTCGGCCATCCCCGGCTGCGCGCGAGCGTCCGTACGGGCGCGGGCGGCACCCTGGCCGTACGACTCTGCGACGTGGCCCCCGACGGCGCCTCCGAACTGATCAGCCGGGCGATCCTCCGCCTCCCCGGCGTCTCAGAACCCCAGAGCGATTCCGAGGCCGATTCCCCGGCCAAGGTCGGGTCCGAGGCGGGTTCGCCGGCGCAGGCCGGGTCCGTGGCCGAATCCGAGGAGTCCGGAGCGGTGGCGGAGTGCGAGGAGTCAGGAGCGGTGGTGGAGTGCGAGGAGTCAGGAGCGGTGGTGGAGTGCGAGGAGTCAGGAGCGGTGGTGGAGCGCGAGGAGTCAGGAGCGGTGGTGGAGGTCGAGGTCGAGGTGGAGCTGGACGTCGTGGCGCATCGTGTGGTGCCAGGGCACCGGCTCAGGCTCGCGCTCGCCACCTCCGAATGGCCCAATGTGATGGCCTCGCCCGAGCCCGTGCCGGTGGCGGTGGATCTGGCCGGCAGCGCCCTCCTGCTGCCGCTGGCAGAGGGGCCCTTGGGCGAACCGGCCTCGGGACTGCGCCGCACCGAAGCCCCGGTCCCCGACGCGACCGACGTGGTGTGGACCATCGACCACGACGTGCTCCAGCGCGTCACCCGGTGCAGGACCGGCTACGGATCCGCCGCCGAGCCCCTGGGCGGCGGGACCTACGCCGACAGGTACGAAGGCGAGGTCACCCTGGACCACCGGACCCGCCGCCAGACGGTGTCGGCGCAGAGCCGTTTCCACATCTCGTGGGCCGACGGCCCCGCGGTCACCGCCGAAAGCCGGCTCAAGGTCGCCACCGAGGGCAATCGCCTGACGGTGACCGTCGAGGTGACCGCCACCGAGAACGGCACCAAGCTCATGACCCGTCGCTGGACCCGCCACCTCGACCGTTGAGGCCGGTGAGGCCGGTGAGGGTCTGGACGACCAGGGGGCCGAGGGTGGGGAGGTGGTAGCCGCCCTCCTGGACGGCCACCATGGGAAGGCCGAGCCTGCTGACCAGGTATCCCGTCCGGTGGTAGCCGGACGCGCTGACCCGAAGCGGGCTCTCTGGGTCGTCGGCCGCCGCGTCCACCCCCAGCGAGACCACGACCGCCTCCGCCCCGTACGCCGCGACCGCCGCGCACAGCCGTTCGACCCCGGCTAGCCAGGCCTCGTCGCCCGACCCGGGGGCCAGCGGGACGTTCACGGTCGTGCCCAGGCCCGCGCCCGTGCCCGTCTCGTCCGCGAAGCCGAGGTAGTGGGGGAACCACCCCGCCCCCGGATCGACGTGGACCGACCCGTAGAAGACGTCGGGCCGTTCCCAGAAGACGGCCTGGGTGCCGTTGCCGTGGTGCGCGTCCACGTCGATGACCGCGACCCGCGCGAACCCGTGGCCGCGCAGTGCCTGGGCGGCCACGGCGGCGTTGTTGAGGTAGCACGATCCGCCGTACCCGGCGGGCGCGGCGTGGTGCCCCGGAGGCCGGCACAGCGCGTACACCGCCCGCGCCGTCCCGGTGGCGACCAGGTCCGCCGCGGTCAGCGCCGCGTCCACCGCCGCCCGCGCGGCGGGCCACGTGCCGGGGCCGACGAGGGTCATGGTGTCGTAGCACCACAGCCCGGCGCGGGCGTGCACGGCGGCAGGGGTACGCGAGGGCATCCCGGCGAGCATCGCCGAGGTCGGGAAGACGTACGGCACCACGCGATCCTGGCCCGGGTCGCGCGGGTACCCGGCCTCGGCCCACTGCTCCCAGACGTCGCGCAGGTGGTCGATCATCGCCGGATCGTGGACGGCCCGGAGCGCGTCGTCGTCGTGGGGCACCGCCTCCACCAGCTCGGCCCCGGCCTCCGCCAGGGCGGCGCCGATCGACGTCGCGCGCTCGGGCACCTCGGTGCCGGGAGTCCGCACCCCGATCCAGATCTCGGCTCCCGGCACGTGCTCCAGGCACGCGGGCGACCAGACCGCGGTGATCACTCCGCGGCTCCGGACGGCCGGAAGAAGCGGTCGAGGACGCGGACGCCGAATTCCAGGGCGGACACGGGCACGCGCTCGTCGATGCCGTGGAACATGCCGAAGTAGTCGAGATCGGGTGGCAGCGCGAGAGGGGCGAAGCCGTAGGAGACGACGCCGAGCTCGTGGAACGCCTTCGCGTCGGTGCCGCCGCTCATGACGTACGGCACCGGGACGGCGCCGGGGTCCTCGGCGACCAGTGAGGAGCACAGCGCGTCGAACGTCGGGCCGCCGGGGTCGGCCGCCGGGGCGTCCTCGAAGCAGACGAACTCCCGGGTGACCTTGGGGCCGAGCAGCCGGTCGACGGTCTCCAGGAACTCGTCACGGAAGCCGGGCAGGAACCGGCCGTCCACCTGGGCCTCGGCGGACCCGGGGATCACGTTGACCTTGTATCCCGCGTTCAGCATGGTCGGGTTGGCGGAGTTGCGCAGCACAGGCCTGAACAGGTCGCCCACCGCGCCGAGCCGGTCGGCCTCGGCGTCCAGCCGGTCGTGGTCGATGGTCTCGCCGAGGGCGGAGGCGAGGGCGTCGAGCATGCCCCGCACGCCAGGTGTGAGCCGCACCGGCCAGCGGTAGGACGCCAGGCGCGACATGGCGTGGCACAGCTCGGCCACCGCGTTGTCGGCCGGCGGCAGCGAGCCGTGCCCGGCCACGCCGCGCGCGGTCAGCCGCATCCAGGCCATGCCCTGCTCGCCGACCGCCACCGGGTAGACGCGCCGGCCCGCGTGGTGCACGGTGTAGCCGCCGTCCTCGCTGATCGCCTCCCGGCAGCCCTCGAACAGCGCGGCGTGCTTCCTGGCGAGGAAGTACGAGCCGTACTCGCCGGTGGCCTCCTCGTCCGCGGTGAACGCCAGCACGATGTCCCGGCAGGGCCGGACGCCCGCGTCGGCCCACGACCGGACCAGGGCCAGCGTCATGGAGCACGTGCCCTTCATGTCGACCGCGCCCCGGCCCCACACGACGCCGTCCACGATCTCACCGGAGAAGGGGTGGACGGCCCAGTCGGTGGCGTCCGCCGGTACGACGTCGAGGTGGCCGTGGACGAGGAACGGGTCGCGCGCGGGGTCCGCGCCGGGGACGCGGGCGACGACGTTGGCCCGGCCGGGCGCCGACTCCAGGATCCGCGCCTCGATCCCGGCACCCGCCAGGAGCCCGGCGACGTACTCGGCCGCTCCGCGCTCGCCGCGTCCCCGGTTGTCGCCCTCGTTGGTGGTGTCCAGGCGGATCAGGTCGGAGAGGATCTGCCCGACTCCGGGCGCGGAGGTGGCTGGGGTGGTCAATCAGGCCTCCGTGAGGTGGCAGGCGGCGTGGTGGCCGCGGTCGGCGGGGAGTACGGCCGGCGGCTCGGTCTCGCAGCGCGCGGCCACCTCCTTGGGAAGCCCGGCGGCGTAGGCCGGGCAGCGAGGACGGAAGCGGCAGCCCGCCGGGATGCGGGACGGATCGGGCGTCTCGCCCACCAGGACCACGGGCTCCAGCTTGTTGATCTCCGGCACGACCGACAGCAGGGCCCTGGTGTACGGGTGCCGTGGCGCGAGCAGCACCTCGGCGGCCGGGCCGGTCTCCACGATCCTGCCGAGGTACATCACCGCCACGCGGTCGGAGATGTTCCAGGCCAGGCCGAGGTCGTGGGTGACGACCAGCACGGACAGCCCGAGCTCGGCGCGCAGTTTGAGCAGCAGCGCGAGGATCTCGCCGCGCACCGAGGCGTCCAGGGAGGACACCGGCTCGTCGGCGACCAGCACGTCAGGCTCCAGCACCAGCGCGCCCGCGATCACCACGCGCTGGCGCTGCCCGCCGGACAGCTCGTGCGGGTAGCGCAGGAAGAACCGCTCCGGGGGGCGGAGCCCGGCCTTCGACAGCGCCTCGGCGACCCGGGTCTCCTCGTCGCCGGAGATCCCGTGGATGCGCAGGCCCTCGGCCACGGCCTCGTACACCGTGTGCCGGGGGTTCAGCGATCCCGTCGGGTCCTGCAGGACGAGCTGGACGTGCCGCCGGAACTCCTTCAGCGCGCCCTTGGCGTAGCTCAGCGGCTGAGCGCCGTGACGCACGGAACCCTCGGCGGGGCGGACCAGGCCGAGCAGACTGCGGGCGAGCGTGGTCTTGCCGCAGCCGGACTCGCCGACCAGGGCGACGATCTCGCCCGAGCCGATCTCCAGCTCCACGCCGTCCACGGCGCGGGCCGCGCCGAAGCGGACGTGCAGCCCGTGAGCGGCGAGCGCGACGCCGGCGTCCCGCGAGGGCTCGCTCATCGGGCACCTCGCAACAGCCGGAGGGGAGGGGTGTCGCTCACTGCGCTCCTCTGAGGTCCAGGTCGGGTTCGGTGGCGCGCAGGCAGGCGGAGGTGCGGCCGTCGCCCAGTTCGGCGAGGGCGGCCTCCGTGGAGGCGCACTTGTCCAGCGCGACCGGGCAGCGCGGATGGAACTCGCACCCGCCCGGCAGGTCGCCGGGGAAGGGCGGGTCGCCGGGCAGCCCGCGCGGGCTGTACCGGAACCGCTCGTCGCCGATCCTCGGGAAGGCCCCGGCGAGCGCGGCGCTGTAGGGATGGCGGGGGTCGTCGAAGACCGCCGTGGCCGGGCCCTGCTCGACCACGCGCCCCGCGTACATGACGGCCACCCGGTCGCAGGTGGACCCGAGCACCGACAAGTCATGAGAGATCAGGACCATCGACAGCCCCAGGTCCCTGACCAGCGACGACAGCAGGGCGAGCACCTGGGCCTGGACCATGACGTCGAGCGCCGTGGTCGGCTCGTCGGCGATGAGCAGGCGCGGCCCGCAGGCCAGCGCGAGCGCCACCATCACCCGCTGCCGCTGGCCGCCCGACAGCTGGTGCGGGTAGTCCCTGGCCCGCCTGGCGGGCAGCCCCACCTGCTCCAGCAGCTCGCCGACCCGCCGGTCTGCCTCCTTCCTCGTCACCTTGGAGTGCAGCAGGATCGGCTCGGCGATCTGCCTGCCGATGCGCTGCACCGCGTTGAGCGAGTGCAGGGCCCCCTGGAAGACGATCGAGGCCTGCGCCCACCTGACGGCCCGGAGCCGCCCGAACGACATGCCGTACACGTCCTCGCCGTCGAGCAGCACCTGCCCGCCGACCTTGGCCGACCGGGGGAGCAGCCGCAGCACGGCGTTCGTGATCGTCGACTTGCCGCAGCCCGACTCGCCCGCCACGCCGAGCACCTCTCCCGGCGCGACCGAGAGGTCCACGCCCCGTACGGCCGGCACGTCCCCCGCGTAGGTGACGGTCAGGTCCCTGAGCTCCAGCAGTGCCGTTTCCGGTGTCATCTCGTCTCCTTGAGACGGGGGTTGAGCACGGCCTCCAGCGTGCGGCCGATGAGGGTGAAGGCCAGCACCACCAGCACGACGCAGATGCCCGGCGGCATGACGAACCACCACTCGTTGTTGGTCATGGCCCCGGTGGAGAAGGCGTGGTCGAGGATGTAGCCCCAGGACGGCCGGGTCGGGTCGCCGAGCCCGAGGAAGGACAGCGTGGTCTCCGACAGGATCGCGATCGACACGGTCAGCACGACGTGCGCCATGACCAGGGGCATGACGTTCGGCAGCACGTGCCGGGTCATCTGGTGCCAGTCGCTCGCCCCGAGGGCCCTGGCCCTTTCCATGTACGGCCGCTCGCGCACCGACAGCGTCTGCGCGGAGACCAGCCGGGCCGTACCCGGCCAGGACGTCACCCCGATCACGATGATGATGTTGAGCAGGGACGCGCCCAGGATCGTGGCCATCACGATGGCGAGCGGCAGGAACGGGATGACCAGGAACCAGTCGGACACCGCGTTCAGGATCGACCGCAGCCGGCCCGAGTAGAACCCGGCCATGACGCCGATCGCGGTGCCGATGACCATCGCGATCACGGTGGCGGCCAGGCCCACGAGCAGCGACATGCGGGTGCCGTGGATCAGCAGGGTCAGGACCGAGCGGCCGTTCTCGTCGGTGCCCAGCGGGTAGCCGAGGGACGGCGCCATGTGGCCCGGGGCCGTCGCCCTGGTGATGTCGAGCCCCGAGGGATCGGCCAGCAGCGGCGCGAAGATCGCGACCAGGGCGAAGACGCCGAGGATCGCCAGCCCGGCGAGGCCGGTCCGGTGGGAGCGGTAGTCGCGCCAGAACCGGGCGAGGGTCGCCCTGCGGCGCGCCCTGACGATGGCGGTGCCGGAGGTCATGAGCGGCCTCCCCGGCAAGGCCCGCAGAACGGCGTCATGAGTTACTCACCCGGGGGTCGATGATCGCGTACAGCAGGTCAGCGATGAGCATGAAGACGACCACCCCGATCGAGAAGAGCAGGAAGACGGCCTGGAGCAGGGGGATGTCCGGGCCGCGGAGCGCCTCGTACGACAGCAGGCCGAGGCCGGGCCAGGAGAACACCGTCTCGACGGTGATGGCGCCGCCGATCACGAAGCCCAGGTTCATCAGGATGAGCGTCATCGTCGGGAGCAGCGCGTTCGGCACCGCGTGGCGGCGCCGTACGAGGTCGTCCCTGAGCCCCTTGGCCCTGGCCAGTTGCAGGTAGTCCTGGCCCAGCTCGTCGAGGAGCGAGGCCCGCATGATCGTGGAGTACTCGGCCAGGTAGACCAGCGTCAGCGAGGCCACCGGCAGCACCATGTGCCAGGCGACGTCGAGCATCCCGCCGCCCTCCGGGGTCGCGATGCCGCCGCTCGGGAAGAACGGGAACGCGATCAGGAACATCATGCCGAGCCAGAACTCCGGCATGGCGTAGAGGACCAGCGTGATCGAGGTGGCGCCCCGGTCGAAGCCGCTTCCCCTGCGCCACCCGCTGCGGATCCCGATCCAGACGCCGGCCACCGACGCGATGAGGATGGCGGTGCCGACCAGCAGCACCGTCGGCCAGATCCGCTCGCCGATGACCTCCCAGACCGGGCGGTTGAACCGGGTCGAGTTGATGGTGCCGGCGAAGGGGTTGGCGAGGTAATCCAGGAACTGCGTGCCGATCGGCTGGTTGAGCTGCGCCCGCAGCTTGGCCATCTGGCCCGCGGGCATGTTGCGGCCGCGGTTGTACAGGCCCACCGGGTCGCCGGGCAGCAGCCGGAACAGGAAGAAGTTGAACACCAGGACGAAGAACAGCGTCCCGAGCGACCAGCTCACCTTGCGGACGACGTACCCGCTCGTGCCGGTGAGGAGACGGGGCCGGGCACGCGTGGCGGTGTCCGGGACGGTCGTGACCGCCATGCCTACTCCCGCTCGTCCGCGCCGGCGGCCCGGCGCCTGCGGGAGACCAGGAGCACGGCGCCGCCGCCGAGCAGGACCACCGCGGCGCCGATTCCGGCGAACAAGCCGGGGCCGGACCCGCCCGAGGACGCCCCGCCCTTCTGGGCCGCGGCGGCGACGGGCTGGATGTTCAGGTAGGAGTAGGTGCCGTACTGGAACAGGATCGAGCCGTCGGGGTCGGGCTGGGGCACGAACCCGGTCCAGCGGTCGCTGCGGTAGGCGACGTTGTCGTCGTAGTAGTACGTCAGGGCGTAGGGGGCGTCGTCGTAGACCATCTGCTGCATCCGCTTGACGATCTCGGTCCGCTTGGCCGCGTCGATCTCACCCGACTGCGCGTCGTACAGCTTGTCGTACGCCGGGTCGCAGTAGAAGGAGTCCGAAAGGTCGGCGTAGACCGCGTTGCCGTCCTTGTAGCTCCGCTTGCCGCAGGTGAACACCGAGAGCTGGTAGTCGGGGTCCGGCTCGACCACCCATCCCCACTCGAACATGTCGAACTCGCCACGGCCGATGATCTCGGTCAGCGCGTCCTCCGACACCACCTTGACCTTGACGTCGATGCCCACGTCCTTCAGCCAGCCCTTGACGAACTCGCCGGTGTTCTGCGACTCCTGCGACTCCTGCCGGGTGAACAGGCGCAGCGACAGCTTCTTGCCGTCCTTCTCGCGGATGCCGTCCGATCCCTTGGCGTACCCGGCGGCGTCGAGGAGCTGGTTGGACCTGGACTGGTCGAAGTCCTGCTTGGCGGGCGGGTCGTAGTGCAGGTTCGCGTAGATCGGGGGGACCACCGAGGTGGCGGGCTCGCCGTTGCCGTCGAGCACCCGGTTGACCAGCGTCTTGCGGTCCAGCGCGTAGGAGATGGCCAGGCGGACGTTCTTGTCCTTCAGCGCGGGGCTGCCGTCGCCGATCGGCGTGCCGTCGGCGAGCGCCGCGCCGGTGTTGAACGCGATCTCGTTGAAGCCGCTGTACTTCGAGGCGCGGGTGGTGATGCCCGGCCGGTTCTTCAGTGACTTGAAGACGTTGGCCTCCAGGTCGAAGGCGTAGTCGATCTCGCCTCGGGTCAGCGCCTGCGCCTCGGCGTCGGCGTTGGTGAAGACCCGGTAGACGACCTCGTCGATCTTGGGTGCGCCGCGCCAGTAGCCGGGGTTGGCGGCCATCCGGATGTACTGGCCCTTCTTCCGCTCCACCAGCGTGAACGGTCCTGAGCCGACGATGGGGGAGCCCGACGGCTCGTTGCTGTAGGACTTCACCTTCTTGGCGTCGATGTCCTTCCAGATGTGCTCGGGCAGGATCGGCACGGCGAGGCGGGTCATGATCGGCGTGGGCCGCTTGACGTGCAGCACCAGCGTGGTGTCGTCCGGGGCCTCGGCCTTGGTGATGTTGGTGACGTAGTTGCCGTAGTTGGTCTTCTCGTAGTCACCGTTGATGATCCGGTTGAAGGTGTAGGCGGCGTCCCTCGCGGTGAGAGGCTGTCCGTCCGTCCACTTCACCCCTGAGCGGATCTTGTACGTCCAGCTCTTCTTGTCCGGCGCCTCGGTCCACGACTCGGCGAGCACCGGGGTCGGGGTGAAGTCCTTCGGGCTGTAGCCGATGAGGGGGTCGTACATGAGCCCCCAGACCTCGTAGGCCTCGACGACGATGCCGGTGAAGGGGTTCACCGAGTCCACGTCGGACAGGATGCCGACGGTGAAGACCTTCTTGCCCTGCGACGCGGCGGGGCTCGGGGGAGCGGCGTACGGCGGCGCGGCGTGCGCGGGCGCTGCCAGGCTGCTCCCGGTGATCAGCCCGGTGGCGAGGGCGAGGACCACCCGGGACACGCGTGCGCGGGGAAATATCGGCATATCGTCCTCCGGGGGCGCGATATTCGGGGTGTGAGGTCGGGTACTCGGGACGGTGCGTTCGGGGCGCTGCGTTCGGGACGGTGCGTTCGGGGCGGGAGGAAGGTTCGGTCCGGGCGGCGCCGGAGGCGGGCGAGGTCTGTTCCGGCGGCGGGGCCGGGGCGGGGAGGCTCTGGCCGGGGCTCAGGGCACTCTTGACCGACTGCTCAGTCGGAGTGTTAGCGTCCAGCCATGACAGCACCTCCCACCGCTCCCCGCAGGCCCGCGATCCACTCTCTGCACGGCGTCGACCGGACCGATGACTACGAATGGATGCGGGACGCGGACGCGGTGCGCGGGCACCTGGTCGCAGAGCGGCGGCACTATGAGGCCCAGATGGCACATACCGCCCACCTCCAACAGGAGCTCGTCAGCAAAATGGCTGTACGGACGCCCGAGACTGAGTCTTCAGTCAGTTGGCACCGTGGGGCATTTGTCTACTACAACCGCACGGATTCCGGAAGAGAATTCGGCGAGCTCTGCCGTAAAAAGGATGATAAATCAGGCGAGGCTGCGGTTTCCGTACTTGATCTCGACGCCCTCGCGGCGGCCACCGGCTACGTCGAGCTCGGGGTGTGCGAGGTCAGCCCGTGTGACCGCTACCTGGCCTACTCGGTCGACACCACCGGGGACGAGGTCTACGAGCTGCGCTTCCGCGACCTGACCACCGGCGAGGACCTCCCCGGCCGGGTGCCCGGCACGTACTACACCGGCGCCTGGTCGGCCGACTCCCGGGAGTTCTTCTACACGGTCGTGGACGCGGTCTACCGCCCCTACGAGGTGCGCCGCCACGTCCTCGGCGCCGCTTCCGGGGACGCCGGGACCGGCGACGCGCCGGTGATCCGCGAGGACGACCGGCGCTTCGAGCTCACCGTACGGGCCACGCGGTCCGGCGAGCTGATCACCGTCACGGCCGCCAGCCGCGACACCACCGAGGTCTGGCTGGTCGAGGACGCCGGGCCGCGCTCGGTCGCCGGTCGCCGTCCCGGTCGCGAGTACCGTGTCGACCACGACGCCACCTCGGGCCGCCTGGTCATCGTGACCGACGACGGGCACCCCGAGTTCCGTACGGTCACCGCCTCCCTCGCCACGCCCGGACGGCTCGGAGAGTGGACCGCCC
>NZ_JBEZFH010000206.1:0-13805 GCF_040649355.1 Sphaerisporangium sp. NPDC049002
GTTCCGGACGAGGTCGTGGAGCAGGCGCAGCCCGCGGGACGGCCCCGGAGGCCTGCCGGACGAGGTGCCGGCCGCGGCGGCGCTGGTCCTGCAGGACCGGCTGGTCTCGTCCGCGGGCGACGACCCGTGGGACGTGCCGGACGGGTGGCGGGCCGGCGAGCCCTCCTGGACGCCCTGGCTCCTGACGGCGCGGGACGAGACCGCCGAGGTGAGAGTGCGCGGCCTTCCCCGTACGGGCGCCGAGGTGACCGTGGGCGACGCGCCCGCGGCCCCGGCCCGGCTCGCCCACGGGCGAGGCGGCGAGGTCTTCGTGACGCTGGACGGCCTGACTTCCCGCTTCACCCACGCCGTGGACGGCGCGACCGTGTGGCTCGGCAGGGACGGGCGCTCGTGGGCGATCACGCCCCACGAGCCGGGGGAGCGCGGAGACCGCGCGGGCGCGGGCGGCGCGGGCGACGGAGTGGTCCGCAGCCCGATGCCCGGCACCGTGCTGCTGGTCAAGGTGGTCCCCGGCGAGCGGGTCACCGAGGGGCAGCCGCTGCTGATCGTCGAGGCGATGAAGATGGAGCACACCGTCACCGCCCCCTCGGACGGCGTCGTCGTGGAGCTTCCCGCACGCGCGGGCCGGCCGGTCGACATGGACGCGGTGCTGGCCGTCGTCCGCGAAGAGCCCCCCGCCCCTGACACGGACACGGACACGGGAGGGTCATGATGCGCATGCCGTTCGAGGTCCCGATGGACGGTCTGCCGGACCGGGTGACGATCTACGAGGTCGGGCCCAGGGACGGGCTGCAGAACGAGTCGGCGATCGTCCCCGTCGAGGTCAAGGCGCGGTTCGTCGCGCGGCTGGCCGAGGCCGGGCTGACCACCATCGAGGCGACCAGCTTCGTGCACCCGAAGTGGATCCCCCAGCTCGCGGACGCGGAGGAGCTGCTGGGCCGGGTGGAACGGGTGCCGGGCGTCCGCTACCCGGTGCTGGTCCCCAATGAGCGTGGCCTCGACCGAACGCTCGCCCTGGGCGTCACCGACATCGCGATCTTCGGCAGCGCCACCGAGACCTTCGCCCGCCAGAACCTCAACCGCAGTCTGGACGGCTCGATCGAGATGTTCACCCCCGTGGTCGCGCGCGCCCGTGAGAACGGGCTGGACGTCCGGGCGTACCTGTCGATGTGCTTCGGCGACCCCTGGGAGGGGCCGGTGCCGATCGCCCAGGTCGTCCGGCAGGGGACGCGCCTGCTCGACCTCGGCTGCTCCCAGCTGTCCCTCGGCGACACCATCGGCGTCGGCACGCCCGGGCACGTCACCGCCCTGCTTTCGGCCTTCGCCCAGGCGGGCGTGGGGCCCGAGCGGCTCGCCGTGCACTTCCACGACACCTACGGCCAGGCCCTGGCCAACACCCTCAGCGCCCTGCGGGCCGGGGTGACGGTCGTGGACGCCTCGGCCGGAGGGATCGGCGGGTGCCCGTACGCCAAGAGCGCCACGGGCAACCTCGCCACCGAGGACCTGGTCTGGATGCTCTCCGGGCTCGGCGTCGAGACCGGCGTCGACCTCGGATCGCTGGTCGCGACCAGCGTCTGGCTGGCGGGGGAGCTTGGCCGGCCGAGCCCGTCCCGCGTCGTCCAGGCCCTCGCCAAGGAGGATCCGGCCGGTGAAGCACCGGCCGGCGAACGTCCGGCGGGCCGATCCCCGTCGGACGAAGCCCAGGCAGACGAGGCCACGGCCACAGTAGAGGAGTGAAGAGCATGCACCGGCTCAACGACGAGTACGAGGCGTTGCGCAAGACCGTCGAGGACTTCTCCAGGGACGTGGTCGCACCGGTGATCGGCGACTACTACGAGCGCTGCGCGTTCCCCTACGACATCGTCGCCCAGATGGGGCGTATGGGGCTGTTCGGGCTGCCGATCCCCGAGGAGCACGGCGGCATGGGCGGCGACTACTTCGCCCTCTGCCTGGCGCTGGAGGAGCTCGCCCGCGTCGACTCCTCGGTGGCCATCACCCTGGAGGCCGCGGTCTCCCTCGGCGCCATGCCGGTCTACCGGTTCGGCACGGCCGAGCAGAAGGCCGAATGGCTTCCCCGGCTGACCTCCGGCGAGACGCTCGGCGCGTTCGGGCTCACCGAGCCAGGCGGCGGATCCGACGTGCCGGGCGGCATGCGGACCACCGCCGTTCTCGACGGGGCCGAATGGGTGATCAACGGATCCAAGGTGTTCATCACCAACTCGGGCACCGACATCACCGGATTCGTCGCCGTCGCCGCCATCACCGGTCAGCGCGAGCGCACCGAGGGCGCCGGGCGGATCTCCCCGGAGATCACGACGATCCTGGTCCCGTCGGACACGCCCGGGTTCACGGTGTCGAAGAAGTACTCCAAGGTCGGCTGGTCGGCCTCGGACACGCGCGAGCTGTCGTTCACCGACTGCCGGGTGCCCGCCGCCAACCTGCTCGGCGAGCGGGGCCGGGGGTACGCGCAGTTCCTGCAGACCCTCGACGAGGGCCGCATCGCCTTCGCGGCGCTCTCGGTGGGCCTCGCGCAGGGCTGCGTCGACGAGAGCCTGCGGTACGTCCAGGAGCGGCAGGCGTTCGGGACGCCGATCGGGCGCTACCAGGCCATCCAGTTCAAGGTCGCCGACATGGAGGTCCGGGCCCACACTGCGCGCCTGGCCTACTACCACGCGGCCGAGAAGATGCTCGCCGGCGAGCCGTTCAAGAAGGAGGCGGCCATCGCCAAGCTGGTGAGCTCCAACGCGGCCATGGACAACGCCCGCGACGCCACACAGATCTTCGGCGGCTACGGCTTCATGAACGAGTACCCGGTCGGCCGCTTCTACCGCGACGCCAAGATCCTGGAGATCGGCGAGGGCACCAGCGAGGTCCAGCGCATGCTCATCGCCCGCCAACTCGGCATGCCCGCCTGACCCCGTCCCGCCGGCGGCGCGTCCTTCGCTGGCGCCGGAGTGCGGTGGTTTCGTCACTTGCCGGCGAGTTGGAACCAGACCACGCGTCCGGTGGCGGTCTCGTACCAGCCCCAGGTGGTCGCCACCTGTTGGAGCAGCCAGAGGCCGCGTCCGCCGCCGCTGTCGGGACAGGTCTCCAGGCACAGCGTGGGCCGGTTCTCCGACGAGCCCGCGTCGGTCACGTCGATGTGGAGCGTCCCGTCGTGGTCGGCCACGGCGATGGTGACCCGCCCGGCCGGGCAGCGTCCCGAGTCGGAGTACCGCACCGCGTTGGTGACCAGTTCGGTGACCAGCAGCAAGGCGTCGTCGGTCTGCGGGTGATCGGTGCCTCCTAGCAGCTCCCGCACGCAGCGCCGGGCCCTTGGGACGGCGGTGACCCGCGCGGGCACATCGACCCGCCCCAGCAGCCCGAGCGCCTTCACCAGCCCACCCCCGCGATACGCCGGGAGAGCCCCCGCGCCCAGGCCCGGGTCCGTCGGGGCCGCGTGGGCTCCGATGTAGCGTCCCGCCGTTGTCGAGTGCTCCTCGGCCGACCCGGCGGTACGAAGACCTCCAAACTCGGCCGCCGTCCCGGCGGAAGCCTCACCACGGAGTCGAACCCGAGCTCGTTCAACTCCCATGCCAACTCCACCAGTTGGACCTTCCAGCCTGGAAGATCGCCCGCACTCATATGCTCGCCTGCCCTTCTGTGGGGGAACGTCCAGTCGATTCCTGCGACCGGTGGTCCCGGGATCCGGTGACTGTGTGCAACACCAGCAGATGCTCCACTGTGTACGGTGAGTTAGCAACCGATTCTGCAAAGTTACCGATCCAGGTACCTCCGCGATTCCACTGTGTCGGTAAGTGATGGACGGCACACTGTTCGTAGCCACTCAAAGGAGGTTGTGATGGCGGGGCGTGGTCCCTCTGTGAGGCGCCGTCGACTGGCCGGTGAACTGCGTAGATTGCGTGAGCTTCAGGCGATGACGATCGAGGCGGCGGCAGATCGTGTTGGCTGGTCGACCGCGAAGCTCTCGCGGATCGAGACGGCTCGTGTGGGAATCACGTCTCCGGACCTGACCCGTCTACTCGACCTGTACGCACTCGACGGTCGCAAGCGAGCGGCATTGCATGCACTGGCCAGGACGGCACGTACGAAGGGATGGTGGGACGCCTACTCGGACTCGCTGCCGAGCGACTACGCGACCTACATCCAACTCGAAGCCGAGGCGGCGTTCATCAGGAGCTTCGACGGCATGCTCGTGCATGGCCTGCTCCAAACCGAGGATTATGCTCGCGAAGTCATCCGCTCCGCCTTGATGGCATTGTGCCCGCCCACGGAGGTCGAACGCCGTGTCGAGGTTCGAATGACGCGGCAGGGCATCTTGTCGCGTGAGCAGGACCCGATTCGGTTCTGGACCGTGATCGACGAAGCCGCACTGACGCGTCGCGTCGGCTCGGCGGCGATCATGCGCGGGCAGTACGCCAAGCTCCTTGAGTGCGCGGATCGAGACAACATCACCGTCCAGGTGCTGCCGTCCGCGGCCGGAGCACACCCTGCGACTGCCGGCACCTTCGCCATGCTTGAGTTTCGCGAACCCCATGATCCTGATGTCGCGTATGTCGAGAGCATGACGAGTATCCTCTATATAGAAAACGATGTTGAAATGTATCGATACACGCTCGCGTTCGATCATCTGCGAGCGGCGGCGCTCAGCCCCGAAGAGTCACGAACGTTGATAACACGGATGGCTGAGCGGGCTTGAGGGCTCTTGTTCTCAAAGAGAAAACGGAGAGGCCCGTAGTGGACATGTCCCGCATGGTGTGGCGTAAGAGCAGTCGCAGCGGCGACGGCCCCAACTGCGTGGAAGCCACGTGTACTGATACAGCTCAAGCCGAACCCGAAGGTGAGTGGCACGCCCCGCCGCTCTACCTGTTGCGTGACTCTAAGTTGCCGAATGGGCCAGTAATAGCCGTCACCCCGTCTGAGTGGGACGTCTTCCTCAATGGGGTCAAAGGTGGAGGGTTCGGGTGATCCGGTCTGTCTCATACGGCAGGACGGCATAGACCGCTTCCCGAGGCCGTACGAGCGATGGCCGGCCTGGTGCCGGACATCGCGGCCTGGACTTCGTAGCAGGCATGTCGCTCCATCGTTACGTGCCGTGGTGCAGGCCTCGGCTACGCCAACGAAGGCGGCTTCGACCGTGACTCCCATGATCATGCCAGTGGGGGACCGGCGCGACAGCCTCGCGTGGTTCGCCGCAGTCACCGACGGCGGCCGGATGGAGCTGAACAACGGGCACAACGGGGCCGCCTATGGCGATCTTGGTTCTGGGTGTGAATGGACGAACAGGCCATCCACTACTTAAAGTCCTTTTCATGACTTCTGATGATCTCCTGGTGCGAAGGGCCGATAAGAGCGACACCGAGGAGATCTTCGGGCTGGCCCGCGAGTTCGCGCTGTCGTTCCGCCCGCAGCGGGCGGCGTTCGACGCGGCCTTTCCGCTCCTGCTGGAGAACCCGGACGCCCTGGTCCTCGTCGCGGTCGTGGACGGCGACGTACGCGGCTACCTGCTCGGATACGTTCACCTGACCCTGTTCGCCAACGGCCACGTGGCCTGGGTGGAGGAGGCCATGACCCAGCACGGCTTCCGCAGGCGAGGCCTGGGCAGGGCGCTGCTGGAGGAGTTCGAGGTGTGGGCGCGGTCCAGGGACGCCGGCTACATCGCCCTGGCGACCCGGCGGGCCCCGGAGTTCTACCAGGCCCTGAACTACGAGTCCGCTGGAACGTACTACCGCAAGGTCCTGAAGACCGGCGACCACCCCCGGCCCTGACGGGGTTCTCCACAAGGCTCACCCGTGCCAACCCCCCCCGTAAGGGGCTACTCGTGCGGCCCGGAAATCTCCTCGACGAACAGCGCTGTGGGCAGGTCGGACAACGCCTGGATCCGCACCTAACCGAGTGCCGGCGGGTGCTCGGCTGGACGGCGTCCCCAGGCCGAGATCAGCGGCGCGAGTGTCAGGTCGAGTTCGCCCGCGTGGATGGCGGCCAAGTGCGCGTCGATCTCGGCGTCGTCGGCCGCGTGAGCAGGCGTCCCTCTGCCAGGCTCGGCGACCGGGAACATCCCCCCAGCCGTCTATGAAGATCAGCTCGGTATAGTGACCAAACTGGCTGCATGAAACCGGGTGTCCACGCCCCGGGGGGAGGCCCAGAGCAAGCGATGCGTCGTGTCTGCGCCCAGCAAGAGCCCCGAGATCAGCTCGACCGCTGGCTGGTTGAGGGCTACTGGTATCTCACCGAGTTCGTCCCAGGCCACGTCAGTCACCCCAACTTTCCTCGCCCCGAGCCACCCGAATATATTACGAAGCCGCAGTCCAACGGCTTCAGGACCTGCAGAGCTGGTTCGTCAGCGGACGATCGCCCTACCTGGCCAGCTATACCTGGCCGGACCTATGAACCCCCTGGTGAACCTCACCCCAGAAACTGCCGCGCGCCACGCAGCCTGGTCCGAAGCCGCCCCTGAGTCATGCCGCACTCCAAGCGCACATCTATCGGGCCGGGCACGTTGGTGTCTGCTCGCCGACCTGAAGGCAATTGGTCCGCGTCGAGTCCATCACGTCGGGCGATGAGCAGCCCCAGCTCGTATCGGCTTACCGCATCGGCTCCAGCGACATGGTGGATGCCGTGATACTCGGATGCGGCAAGTTCGAGGAGTGCCGCAGCGAGATCGACGACATGCACGGGACATCGCACGTCGTCGGTGAACAGCATTCCTCTCGCGCTGCCGGTGGCCAGTGAATGCACCAGCGCCTCGTGCGGCGAATCACCGTCACCGATGATCAGGGATGTCCGGGCTATCACCGCGGTTGGCGCGATCGCGTTCACTGCTGTCTCGGCAGCGGCTTTGGCCGCACCATACGGGGTGATCGGGTCAGGGGCGCACGTCTCGTCATAGCGAATCGCGGCACCCGAGAAGACCGCGTCGCTGGACACATGGACCAGGCGCCCACCCGCCGCAGAGGCAGCGAGAGCCACGTTCACGGCTCCCATCGCCGTGCTCGCCCAATCTGTCTGCCGGAACGCAGCGTTAATGACCGCCTCTGGCCGAAATGCGTCGATCAGCGTGTCAACGTCCTCTCGTCGGCGCACATCGAGCGGCAACCACTCAACACCTGCGGTCTCTCCTGATCGGGTCAGGTAGGTCGCAGCCACCTCATGCTTGGCCACCAAACACTGCCGAGCAAGTTCGCCGCCGAGAAAACCACTACCACCGACGATGAGGAACCTCATGGCCGGTCACGATAGTTGATCAGTCGCCCTGAAGCGGCCGCCGCATTCACGTCCCGAGACATGGTGCTCATACTCATCGACACTTCGAAACCGGTTGATCATCAACTGGTGCCCGAACCGACACGCACATCGTGCAACTTCACGCTGACAGAGCCAAACCCCTGAACCATCTCCCCGGACGTCGTTCGAGTCGCGCGGTCAGGCAGTGAGCTGGGCGTCCAGGCGGTAGCCGTCCACGGTGACGTAGATCGCGTCGCCCGGCCGGGCGTTGAGCCGCATCAGCACCGGCTGGAGCGAGTCGAACACCGGCTGGCGGTCGCGCCAGACCAGCACGACGGCGTTGTCCCCCGGCCCGGTGACCGACAGCAGCGTGCCGGGGCGCATGCCGAGCTGCGTGGCGTACCCCTCGGGGACGGGCACCGGCTCGCCCCGCAGGTGCTCGCTGGTGACGTCGATGCGCTGCCAGCGGCGCGGGTCGGAGGCCGGGCTCGGCAGCGGCGGCGCGAGCGTCGCCGCGCGCGGCTCCGGCACCAGGTGAGGACGGGGAGGCCCGGACAGCGCGGTGAGCGCGGCCAGGGCGGTCTGGGCGTCGGGCAGGTTGTCCGCCACGGACGGGACCGGCAGCCCCCCGCGCATCTGGTGGCCGTTGGCCCCGGGCGTGCGGCGGGGGAGCGGCGTGAAGCCGTTCGTGGCCGGCGGCTCCTGCTGCCGGGTCATCGCCCGGGGCAGGGCGTCGATCCAGGCCTGGGCCGAGTGGGCGCGGATGCCGACCTGGGCCAGCAGCTCCGCCGCGTCCTCACCCGAGGTCTTGTCGCCCAGTAGCTGGGCCGTGCGCTCGCGCAGCCGGGCGAGGTCGCCGACGACGAGCCAGCCGTCCTGGAGGCGGCGGTCGGGCATGAGCGCGACCAGCACGCGCCACAGGGGCGTGCCGAGCGAGGGGACCTCGATGGGGTGCGCGGGGTCGGCCCCGATGAGCTGGTCCTCGGTGGCGGCGACGCCGAGCCACTCGGTGAGGCGGAACAGGTGCCCGGTCACCGCGGTCGACTCGGGGGAGCGCAGCCACTGCAACACGCGCTCCTCGGCGGCCCGCTGAGCCTGCGAGAGCACGTCGCGGTCGACGTGCAGCTCGTGGGCCAGCGTGCGGAGGCTGATCGGCTCCTCGGCGAACAGCCGCTCGGTGGCGACGGCCCGCTCCAGCGGCGTCCACTCGCGGAACACCGCGTCCACGAGCCTCACGAGCGGGTTGTCCGAGACCGGGGGCGGCGGTGGGGCGGCGGGGGCCGGCGCCTCGCGGTACGGGCCCTGCGCCTGCGGCACGCCGGGCACCGCCGGAGCCCCGGTGCCCGGGGCCTGCGCCGGATGGGGACCGGTCGGATGCGCCGGGTGGGGGCCGGTGGGCTGTGCCGGATGGGGGCCGGTGGGCGGAGCGAGACGCGGGCCGCCCGGCCGCACCGGAAGGGCCCCCGGCCCCGGCCGCACCGGAAGGGTTCCCGGCCGCACCGGAAGGGCGCCCGTTTGCGCCGGGTGGGGGCCTGTATGCGCCGTGACGGGCGGGGTGATCGGCGGCGTGACGGGCGGGACGACGGGCCCGGGGACCTGCGGCGCGATGGCGGGAACCCGGCCGAGGATCTCCCGGAAGACGGCGGTGATGATCACTTCGGGCGACGTGGGCCCCGCGGGCAGCCGCAGGTCGGCCGCGGTCAGCCTGCGCAGGCGCTGCCATCCGCCCATGCCGCTGATCGCCGAGCGCGCGGGCTCGGGCCAGCCCGGAAGCCCCGGATCCACCACATGGACCTGGAGCGCGGGCAGCACGTCCATCAGCGCCAGGTGGTCCCAGCGGCTGACGGCCAGCCGCGAGAGCCTGTCGCAGAGCCAGTCGACACCGGTCGTGCCCAGGGCACGGCTGAGAGCGACCGAAGCCCACCAGCCACCCGGAAGCCGGGGGTCGGCGAGCACTTCGGCGACCTGCTGAGGGCGGCTCCAGCGCAGGGCCGGGACCAGATCACTCAAGCAGATCATTGAATCGGCGTCCATCGGCTGACCGCATCCTCCCGAGTGTGACGCATGTTGCTAATGGTGCAGCTTACGCCGGAGGCTATCAATTAGCGCCATCTAGGGAGAACATAGCCGCTAGCCGATCCCGGAGCCTGTAACCGAGTGGACACCGCTCGCAGGCCCCGGCCTTCCGCCCAGCCGGGTGACCGCATCGGCACCCGCCAGACACCCCGCTTCCAGCGCTGACTCCGGAGAGTCACCGGGTAGCAGAGCGCTGAGGAAACCCGCGGCGAAGGCGTCCCCGGCGCCCGTGGAGTCCACCGCCCGGGCGGTCACGGCGGGCGCCCGGTGGACGACCCGGCCTCCCACCGCCAGCAGCGCCCCGCCGGGTCCGAGCTTCACCGCGGCCACGCCGTACAGGGCGCTGAGCGCCGCCGCGGCGTCCCCGACGTCGGTCTCGCCGGTGAGGAGCAGCGCCTCGTCGCGGTTGGGGATGACGATCGTCGCGGCGGCCGTCTCGCTGAGGAATCTCGCCGGGCCGAAATCCCGCAGAAATCCCGTCGAGGCCGGATCGACGCTGATCCGTACGTCCCGGGCCACGGCGGCCCGTACGGCGAGCCGGACCAGGTCGAGGCCCGGCGCCGCGAACAGCGTGTATCCGGAGACGTGCAGGTGGCTCACGCCGTCGAGCAGGTCCTCGTCCCAGTCGCCGGGGCCGATTCGCCCGCCCGCGCCCCGGTTGGTCAGCATCGACCGCTCGCCGGTCACGTCGACCATCGCGATCACGACCGCGGTCGGGTGCGCCGGGTCCACCCGTACGTGCGGCCGGACCCCCGCCCCGCGCAGTTCGGCGATGTGCCAGGGGCCGGTGTCGTACCCTACCCGCGTCAGGATCCGGGCGTCCGCGCCCAGGTGGGCGGCCCAGGAGGCGGTGTTCGCCCCCGAACCGCCTGGGCGCACGACGATGTCGGCGGCGGTGTCGGTGCCGGTCGCGACCGGCGCGTGGTGGAGTGCGACCACATCGGTGACGACGTCACCGATGACGAGCAGACCACCCACTCAGCGCTCCACCGAGGGCGACGAGGGCGAAGCCGCCCAGGAGGCCGCGATCTGCCCGGCCAGGCGGGTGTTGCCGCGCACGGCGGCCAGGTTGGCCTCCAGCGAGGCGCCGTCGGTGCCCCTGACCAGGAAGTCGAGCAGGAACGGGGTGATCGCCTGACCGGTGATCCCCTCGCGGCCGGCGGCGGCGAGCGCCTCGGCCAGCACGCGGTCGTGGAGCTCGGGGTCGAGCTGCTCGGCCACCGGCACCGGGTTGGCCACGATCAGCGCCGTCTCCGGCCCGCCCAGGCCGTCCTGCGCCCGCATGACGGCGGCGGCCTCGGCGGGGGAGGAAAGGCGCCAGTCGACCGGGAGCCCGGAGGTGTGGAGGTAGAAGCCGGGGAACTCGTCCGTGCGGTACCCGGCCACGCTGACGCTCCGCGTCTCCAGGCGCTGGAGGGTGGCGGGCACGTCCAGGATCGACTTCACGCCCGCGCAGACGACGGTGATCCGCGTCCTGGAAAGCATGTCGAGGTCGGCGGACTCGTCCTGGTCGGCCGTCCACTCGCGGTGCACGCCGCCGAGGCCGCCCGTCGCGAACACGCGGATCCCCGCGCGGGCCGCGAGGAACGCGGTGGCCGAGACGGTGGTGGCGCCGCTGGCCGACAGCGCGGCGGCGGCGGGCAGGTCGCGGAAGCCCAGCTTGCGCAGGTCGGGCTCGGTGGCGACGCGCTCCAGCATGCCCTTGTCGAGGCCCACGCGGGCCACTCCGTCGAGCACGGCGATGGTCGCGGGCACGGCTCCCGCCTCCCGGACCATCTCCTCCAGCTCGATCGCCACCTGGAGATTGCGGGGCTGCGGCAGGCCATGTGAGATGATCGTGGTCTCAAGCGCGACCACGGGCGCCCCCGTGGCGAGGGCCTCCGTGACTTCCTCTGAGGTCTGGATGATCGCCGCTCCGGGGCCGGTCATGTGCATGCTCGCTCTCGGTCCTCTCCCTGTATACGCTCCAGGGGGATTGTTCCCCTGATGTGCCTTCTCACCGTACTGTCCGGGTTGGGAGACCTTTCATGCCCCGTTCGCATTACGACGCCGTCATCGCAGGTGCCGGGCACAACGGCCTCGTCGCCGCCGCCTATCTCGCGCGTGCCGGGCGCCGCGTGCTGGTGCTGGAGCGGCTTTCCCACGTCGGAGGGCTCGCGGTGTCCGCGCGGGCCTTCCCCGGGGTCGACGCGCGGCTGTCGCGCTACTCCTACCTGGTCAGCCTGCTGCCGGGCAAGGTGGTCGCCGATCTCGGCCTGAAGCTGGAACTGCGGCGCAGGCGCTACGCGTCGTACACGCCGGTGGGCGGCACGGGGCTGCTCGTGGACAACGGCGACGCGGAGCGGACGGCCGCCTCCTTCGCCGCCGTGACCGGCGGGCCCGCCGACCACGCCCAGTGGAACCGGTTCTACGGGCAGACGGCGCGGGTCGCCGAGCGGGTGGCGCCCACACTGCTCGAACCCCTGCGCGACCGTACGGCGACCCGCGAGCTGGTGGCGGACGACGAGGCCTGGCGCGACCTGTTCGAGCGGCCGATCGGCGAGGTGGCCCGCGAGCGGTTCGGCGACGACACCGTGCGGGGCGTGGTGCTGACGGACGCCCTGATCGGCACCTTCGCCGACCCCGACGAGGACCTGCTCGCCAACCGCTGCTTCCTCTACCACGTCGTCGGCGACGGCAGGGGGGACTGGAACGTGCCGGTCGGGGGCATGGGCGCGGTCAGCGGGGCGCTCGCCGAGGCGGCCAGGAGCGGCGGCGCGGAGATCCGCACGGGCATGGAGGTGCTCGCGATCGACCCGGGCGGGGAGGTGGTGTTCCGCGACGCCGAGGGCGCCGAGCACACCGTCACCGGCGATCACCTGCTGGTCAACACGCCGCCCGCCGTCATGGCCAGGCTGCTCGGCCGGGCGCAGGATCCGCCGGAGGGCGCCCAGCTCAAGATCAACATGGTGCTGTCGCGCCTGCCCCGCCTGAAGGACGGCGCGGTGGACCCGGTCGAGGCGTTCAGCGGCACGTTCCACATCAACGAGGGCCGCGACCAGCTCGCGCTCGCGTACGAGCAGGCCGTCGCCGGCGTGATCCCCGAGCTGCCCCCGGCGGAGGTGTACTGCCACTCGCTCACCGACTCCTCGATCCTCGGGGCCTCGCTCCAGGAGGCCGGGGTCCAGACGATGACGCTGTTCGGCCTGCACATGCCCGCCCGCCTTTTCCGGAAAAATCCGGACAGGGCGAGGAGTGAGGCGCTGGCGGCCACGCTCGCCTCCATCAACAGCGTTCTGGCCGAGCCCATCGAGGACTGCCTCCTGCGCGCCCCCGACGGCTCCCTCTGCCTGGAGGCCAAGACCCCTGTGGACCTGGAGAACGAGGCCGGCCTCCCCGGCGGCCACATCTTCCACCGCGACCTGTCCTGGCCGTTCGCCGAGGACCCCGCCGAGACCGGCCGCTGGGGCGTCGAGACCGAGCACGAGCGGATCCTGCTGTGCGGCGCGGGCGCCCGGCGCGGAGGCGGCGTGAGCGGCATCCCCGGCCACAACGCGGCCATGGCGGTGCTCGCCGGAAGCTCTTAGTGACTCCTCCGCTCCCTGAAGGGAGCGGCTTCTCGCTAAGCCGCTTGCGCGGCCAGGCGAAGGGCAAGCCCTGCCCTGAGGATGTTGACAGCCGCGTTCACGTCGGCGTGCGCGGTATGCCCGCACGCCGTACAGGCGAACTCGGCTTGGGTGAGGCGGTTGTCCGCGGCGCGGTGCCCGCAGCGCGAGCAGGTGCGGGAGGTGTTGGCGGGGTTCACTGCGATCAGCTCGCGACCGGCGCTTTCAGCCTTGTGCGACAGGATCGTCAGGAACACCCCCCAACCCGCGTCCAGGATGCTCCGGTTCAACCCGGACTTCTGTGCGACATTCCGGCCAGGCTGCGCGATCGTGCCATGGGCCGAGCGGGTCATGTTCGCGATCCGCAGGTCCTCATGCACGATCACGTCGTAGTCGCCGACCAGCGCGAGCGCGGCCTTGTGCGCGCCATCGAGGCGTTGACGGCGGACCTTGGCGTGCAGCGCCGCGACGCCGGCGACGGCCTTACCGCGGCGCTTGGATCCCCGTTTCTTGCGGGCGAGGGCCTGCTGAGCCGCCGTGAGCCGGTCAGCGGACGCGGCCAGGTGACGCGGGTTATCCAGATGTTCGCCGTCGCTGGTGGTGACGAGCGAGGCGACACCCATGTCGATCCCGGCCACCGCACCCGTCGCGGACAGCGTCTGGGCGGGCACCTCATCGCACGACACCACAAGGTACCAGCGGAGTCCTTCCCGCTTGACGCTGATCGTCTTCACGCGGCCCTTGACCGGCCGGTGCCGATGCACTCGGACATGCCCGATGCTTTGAAGGCGGACGAACGTCGCGGCCGGGTGGTGAGGCTGGGAGTCCCACCGGCAGCCGTCGCCGTCCTTGGGCCACTCGACAGTGTCGAATCGGCCCCGGCCCTTGAAACGTGGGAACCCGGGCGTGCGGCCTGCTTTG